>JAHZKN010000264.1 GCA_022600335.1 Alphaproteobacteria bacterium | reverse complement strand
GTTCCGATACCAATACCCACAACCATAAAGCCAAGCTGATTGTTCAAGCTGTAGGCCAATACGCGGCGCAGATCATTTTCGATCACGGCATAAAAGATTGGGAACGCAGCCATCGTGGCCCCAATCGGGATCAGAATTTCGGTGCCGGCAAAGCCACGCGCCAATGCGTAAACCGCCATTTTGGTCGAAAATGCCGATAACATAACGGTGCCGACGACTGTTGCTTCGGGATAGGCATCCTCAAGCCAGTTGTGCAGCAGTGGAAACGCGCACTTGATACCGAATGCAACAAAGATCAATAAACCGCCGGGGCTATCAAGACCGATTGCATTAAACGCCAACGATCCTGTCGCCCTGTACTGCATCAAAAGGCCGGCCAGCAGCACAACGCCAGAACCAATTTGTATAATGAGATAGCGATTGCCAGCCTTGTAGGCAGCATCGGTACCGCGCGCCAAAATCAGAAATACCGACGCGATCGCTGTGCCTTCCCAAAAAATGAAAAGCGTGACGAGATCGCCGGCAAATACCGCACCCAGCGCACTGCCAGCGTAAATGAGACCCGCCGTTGGTTGCAGCCCATCCCGTTCATGAAGCGCATAGATCATGCCGATGAACGTGGCGATCAAAAAGATCACACCAAACATCCAACTCAGGCCATCGTTACGAACGGTGACCAGGTCGAGACCCATGACGTGGAGCGTTCCCGTCGCGCCTGCGGGCAATCCCAGCAGATGAGCAAATGCAAGAATTGGCACCAGCAACGTCCACGCACTGCGCAGAGCACCGCGTAGGAACGGCACCAGCAACGCGCCTGCAATCACAATCAGTCCGGGGGAGATCTCAGCGATCATAGTAATCCTCCGGGCGCATCAGAACGCGACGTAGTTGCTTGGCGACCAGAACCAGCACAACGCAAGCAATAAATCCAAAGAACCCATAGAAGCCAAACATGTGCTCAAGTGCGAACGGACCATGTTTTGGGAAAAACACATCAATGGCTAGGATGACCGCACATAGCGTGTAAAATCCGTACACAAGCTTGTTGACATTTGCGGGCTTGTCCAACCAATAGCTTTTTTCTCCCAGGGGACGTGTGTGCGGAGTTGGCGTCTCGTGATTTGCATTTGTCATCACAGGGCAACCTCTGGTGAAAACGGTGTCAATGCTGCCGGCTCGAGCAACGCCTTCAGCGCATCAGCGGCAAAGAATAAGACAAACGCCAAGACAGCGGTGGTTAGGAGTGCCACAACGCATGGCCACGGCGCCTCTTTGCGATCGATGCGCTGACCGTCGGGGACATCAGGCAATGGTCTAAAAAATGCGCGCGCGACGACGGGCATCAAGTACGCCACACTCAGTAGCGAGCTCAGCATCAAGACCGCCAACACCAGCATTTCACCACTATCGAGCGCGCCCTGCATGAGCAACGCCTTACTCCACAGACCACCTAACGGCGGCAAACCAATCAAAGATAAAGAGGCAACAAGAAACGCCCCCATGGTCAACGGCATAAGGCGACCCAAACCATCCAACTGACTAACTAGCGTTTTGTTATGTGCGACATAGATGGCACCTGCACAAAAGAACAATGTGATCTTTGCAGCCGCATGCGTTGCGATATGTAAGCCCGCGCCTGTTACGGCAATCGAGGTGGCCATCAACGCACCCAACACAATGTAAGCGAGTTGGCTAACGGTCGAATACGCCAACCGTGCCTTGAGATTGTCCTCAGTCAACGCAATCAATGACGCAAACACGAGCGTGATCATCGCCACGGCAATCAAGATCGGTTGCGCAGCACTCGCTGCAACCGTCTCAAGTCCAAACACATAGAGGACAACTTTCAAGATCGAGAAAACGCCTGCCTTGACGACAGCCACAGCGTGCAGCAGAGCGCTAACCGGCGTTGGTGCCACCATGGCGTTTGGTAGCCAGGCGTGAAACGGCATTAGCGCCGCTTTGCCGATACCGAAGACATAGAGCGCCAGCAATACACCAATCACAGCACCGCTTGCCTTGCCGGCAAGGATCCCACCAGCTTGAAATTCGAGCGTACCGGCGATCTGGTAGGTCGCAATGATCGCTGGCAGCAACAGCAACATGGACGTGCCAAGCAACAGCAGCAAATAAACGCGACCAGCGCGCATTGCCTCAGGTGTGGCTTTGTGTGTGACCAGCGGATAGGTCGAAACCGTCAAAATTTCATAACAGATGAACAACGTCAAAAGATTACCAGCAAACGCCAAGCCCAAAGTTGCAGCGATCGCGACAGCGAAGCAGACATAAAACGACGTTTGCCTCGGCTCGTTGTTGGCGCGCATATAGCCAAAGGAGTAAAGGGAATTGATAAGCCACAAGGTGCCGGCGACCAGTGCAAACACCATTCCAAATGGTTCAACTCTAAAGGCAACACTGAGACCGGGTACGATCTCACTAAGTTGCGATGTTGGCGCACCGCCGGACATCACGACGGGAGCCAAGCTCCAAACCGCCCACGCGACTGTCGCTGCAGCGATCAGTGTCACGGCTTCGCGCAAGTTTGGCCAGCGATGACAGAGCAGAATAGCGAATGAGGCAAGCACCGGCGCTGCAAGTGCAACGCAAATCAGATCCTGTGGTCTCAGAAGATTGCTGTCGAGCAGGCTCAGCATTACACACGCCCTCCCAACAACTGGGCAGAAATCTTGGCGCACCACTCAACTGTAAGCGTTGTATCTAAACCAAAATAAATCGTCGCCGCAGCCAATGAGAGCAACGGGATCAACATGGACAATGGAGGGTCAGTCACCGATGCCAGATCGTCTGACGGCGTGCGGAAGTATGCCACTTCAACCACGCGGCCGACGTAAACGACGGCCAAAACAGAGCTCACAACAACAATGGCAACCAGATGCCAAGCACCCATCTCAAGCGCACCAAGAACCAGGTACCATTTCGAAATAAACCCAGCCGTTCCCGGTATGCCAATCAGTCCGAGACCGGCGATGACAAATGCAGCCATGGTGAGTGGCATGCGTCGCCCGATCCCTGCCAGATTCGGCAGCATTGTCGTTCCGACCCGATAAACAACAGCACCGAGTGCCAAAAACATTGCAGTTTTCATGATGGCGTGGTTGGCGATGTGCACCAGCCCACCCGTTAGACCCGTTTGGTTGACCATTGCGATGCCGAGCGTGATGTAGCCGATCTGTGCAACGGATGAATAGGCCAGCATGCGTTCGGTATTGTCTTCAAAGATGGCAATGACCGATGCAATCACCATGGCCGCTGCAGACAACAACAATAGTACTTCGCTCACTGGCATTGTCTGGAAGCTGATCTCGATACCAAAGACGGAAAAAAAGATGCGGACGAGCAGGTAAATCGCCACCTTCGTAGCGGTGCCCGCAAACAACGCTGTCGCCACGGACGGCGCATAGGCATAAGCGTTGGGCAGCCAGACATGTAGCGGAAACAGGGCTAGCTTCAAACAAATGCCAACGGTCAAAAATGACAGGGCAACTGCAATCGGACGGCCAAATTCTGCCATCTGGCCGGGCAAACGCGTTGCGATTTCGGCAAAATTCAATGTGCCG
>JAHZKN010000263.1 GCA_022600335.1 Alphaproteobacteria bacterium | reverse complement strand
CCCCTCCCGGCCACCCAGTTCATCGTCGCAATGAGGGGCCGGGAGGGGAGTGGGTGGTTAGACTTAAACCAGTCAGACTCTAGGGCGCATTGGGTTTGCGAAACAAAGGGGCTTTTGTGGGCGATATTCGATCTCGATTGCTGCGGTTGGGGGCGCTTATGGGGGTGAGCTTTGCCGCTGCAAGCGTCTTTGGTGCTGGGGCACAATCGCAATCGTGTGACACGGATTCATGTCCTGCGGTCAAAGTTTATGGCGAAGGCGTTGACGCAATTTGCCGGGCGTGGGCGACAGAAGCCGTTGGCCAGCAGCTTGAAAACGAGCAGCGGTCGTGCGGGGAATCGAGTGATGATTGGCACTTTGATATCAAGCGGCACTTTCGCACCTGCCGTGGTCTCAATCAAACCGACCGCGATGAGTATTCTGAAGCCCGCGCCAACAAACTGCGCGACTGTCGACAATCACCTCCCGTGGCGCAAGCAAAGCCAAAAGCTGGCAGCGATGCTAAAACGCCGGAGTGGGATGAATATTGCCGCAAGTCGTACATGGTTGACGCCATGCGCATGGCGCGGCGCGCCAAGGATACTGGCTGCACGAAGGTTGATCCTGAATTGCATCAAAGCAAGGAGCGCCACTACAGTTTTTGTGTTCGTGAGGCGCCAGGGGGAGCAGGCGACTATCCGCTGCATGATTTGATCGGTGATCGCCAGGAGAAAATTGAGGAGTGCGCCGCAAAAGCTGTCGTAAAGACGCCGCCAACGCGGGAGATGAATAGTCGCCGTCGCGCCTGTAGTCGCTTTGCCGATATTTTCCTCAATGCCATGTTGGAAAATGAGCGCCTTGGGTGTGAGATGTCTGGCGACGATTGGCACACCAAGTGGAACACGCACTACACTAAGTGTGCCGACCTTAAGCGCAGTGATCGCCTGCGTTTGATTACAGCACGTCAGTCCGAACTCAAGTCGTGCCGCGCAAAGGTATTTCCCAAAGGGCAGCTGGAGTCCGATGATCCCGATGATGCGCCGGATGCAAAAATTAGCGGCAAGGAACCGTCTAAACAGTTGCGCGCTGCGTGCACGGCCTATGCCAAAGATGCAATTGCGCATCAGGCTGCGAACCAGCAGCTCGGTTGTGGCTTTTCCGGTCCGTTGTGGAACATCAAAGAAATCACGCACTTTAACGCGTGCACCAGCCAGCGCGCTGACTATGCGTTCCGCTCGAATATGTCACGTGATGCGAAGTTGCGTCAGTGTACGGCTGTGCGGTTGTGTCGAGATGAAAAACGCTCTGAAACGCTCTATTGCAAAGATTTGACCGGCAACGTCGCGCCTGCAAAAACGCCTGCTGCCGCGACAAAATCACCGGCCAAAAAATTATCAGAGGCTGAGGCAAATCGTGTTTGTGGTGACTACGTCGATTTGGTTAAAGCTGACCTTAAAGTCAACCGCGAAAAAAAATGCGGATTTACTGGCTCGTTGTGGGATCCGGATGAAGACAATCACTTTGCATCTTGCAAAACGGTTGTGATGAAAGACGGAGAAGCCGGTTTGGAGGACGCTAAGACGCAGCGCCGGGATAAACTCGCCGATTGCAACGGCTAAATCATTGCAGCATTGCAGTGGCTGTGTGCGCCAGCGCCCGTTATCTTAGATCCGAGATGACTGCTAGCTCATTGTCATCAGTGGACGTCGGTGCAAAACCAAGGCCTGCTTCATCGCTATAGTAGGGTTTGTATCCGCACACTTCACCTGACGGTGCGGGCACCGCAACAGCATCGCTGTACAGCGTGCCATCGTGATAAAAGTAAGAGATGGTGGTGCGATAGGCGCCGATGTGAGGGCTTTCAGGCGTTTTCAAGACGCTGCGTGAGGTGGTCATGACGCCGGCAACTTCTCTTTTCGAAATGGAATTTTGCAACTCACGATCATCTAACATCTCCTGCAGCACACCGGTTGCGATCTGAGCCAAGTTGCACCCATACCATTGTGCAATGGATGGGCGTTTCTCGAGGGCTGGTTTCGATACAGCTACGAGTTGCAGGTTTTGAGACCGAGACAGCGCACGTGGTGCAGGACAGCGCGCCACAGCAGCAGTCAATGTGCGCAGTAGTATTTCTGGCGGCTCAAGTGCCAGATCTCGCAGCCGCTTTTTATATGCAATTCCAGGGCGATCTTCGCCGCGCTCCCAGCGAGAAATTGTGCGCTGAGAGACGTTCATTAGTTTTGCCATTTCAGATTGGCTTAGTCCGTGACGCAACCTGTAGTGTTTGACGATTTCATTCCAATGTTCGGGCATGCGGCGTCACTATACTGCGGTCAAAGATAGACGTTGAAGCATTAAGTTGCGGGTCTTTAAATAAAGACGGTGACCATAATCGGGCCATTCTGGCTGCAACTCATGTTTGGTTCGAATCAGGGGTGCGGGCCTGAGGGTATCCGGCTCTAACCTCGATGGTCTCTGAAGCGGGGTGGTTAGCGGCTCTTTATCAAAAGAGCCGCTAACCGAATCCTTGGCAGGCCAGGTCTCGCTCAACGATTGTTTTCCACCGCCATCCACTCCCGAAGGTTCTGTCGGCTTTGCCCATGTGTCCGCTTTGCGATGTGGATAGCGACATTCCTCCCCCTCCGCGACTCGGGTAGGCACGACACCATAAATGGTGCGCTGAGTGTTGCGTTGCAGAAATGCGGTCTAAAGCAGGGATTTATGGGACATGGGACAGCGGTGCAGGTGCGGGACGCCACTGAACGATGCACAGGCGGCAATTTGGTCGCTCGATTGCACGCTTGTCGCCTGCTGTCGGGACGCTGAACAGATTGCGCGGGCCGACGCAGCGTCTGAAATCTCGATTGCGCATTTTATCATGGCGCTAGCCGTCAATCATAAGGTCACCTCCGTTTTTGCGCAGCACGGCTGTCAACCTGAGGCACTACGGCGCGATGTTGCACAGGAATTGACCACACGTCGCAATGCCAGCGCGACGCAACGCATTGGCTTATCGGATGCATTGAATGCGTTGTTGCGCGCAGCAGAAGTCGGCGCGTCGCACGCTGGACTTGGCGTGGTGTCGGTCGACGTTTTGTTCGCGACACTCATTCAAAACGCTGCACAGGATCCAGCGCTTGGTGTGTTTCGCAAACATGTGCACGCACACCGGCCGATTATCTCAGGTCAGACAGATAGAGCCGCGCGGCGCGACGGCAGCCACGTGCTCCGTGCGCAGGCTCGCAGTGAGGGCGCGCCGGGCGCGACACGCATGCACCGTGACGATCGCCAGCCTGCAACGGACCGGTCGCATCACATGGACGCAGCTCGCGATGGCGAACATGCTACCATGGGTATGCGGACAGGGGGCATGCAAACCGGCGGCACAGGTACGGGTCTCGGGCAACAAGTGCGAGAGACCCATTTCCGGAGCAGCGCCCTTGGCAACGTTGCACAGCATAGCGATGTGCGCTCAACCGATGCACGCAGGTCGTGGACAGATACGTCCGGTCGCAGTACGCACGCGTTGTCAGCGTCGCGTCAGTCAAATGCGCGAGACCGTTCCGTTGACACTGGTGCGCAATCGCAACTTGACGAAATTTTGCGCGTGTTGCGCGGACAAGACCGGCGCTTGGAAAGACTGGAACAGCGTAAATCGCGGGCGCGGTCTGGATCACGCAAGCGTATGGTCTGGGCGTCAGTCAAAAATGGGCCGACACGTAGCAGGGATCGATCTTTAAGCCACGCATCGGAGAGCGGGTCCAACGGCGGACAGAACTCCGCGTCACATGGTCGTTCGTCGCAAGAGGCGGATCGTGGAAACCGCTTACCACGCTCTAGCTATGATCGGGACATGCGATCCGGGTGGAGTGAACGCGACAGCAGACCTGACGGGCGCGATGGCCGTACGACGCGTGAGCGGGTGTCACAGTCCTCATCACACCAGTCTACGGCGAGTTCCCAACAACAGAGAACTGAGGGGGGTACAACGTATAGGAGTGCTCAAACCTCAGACGCGCAGCGTGATGCACGCCGGGATCAGCGCCGCCAGCGCGATCGACGGTCTGATCGCACGGCCGATCGAAATCATGAAAAGCGCTTTTATTTGTCGCTCGACGATGATCTTGTCGAGGCCCCGTCAATCGGTCCCAAAACGGCGGCGCGCTTCACGCCGATTGGCATTCATACGGTGCGCGATTTTCTAGCGGCCGACGCAGACGCTACGGCGGCAAAGCTCAATGTCCGCCATATCACCGCCGAGGTGATTGCCGATTGGCAGGATCAAGCGCGCTTAGTGTGCACGGTACCGTGGCTGCGAGGTACGCATGCACAATTGTTAGTCGGTGCCGACTATCGCTCAGCAAAAGAAATCGCGGCGGCAGACCTGGGAGACGTGTTGGCTGGTATTTTGCGCTTTGCGGCGACGTCACAGGGTGAGCGCGTTCTCAGAACCAATCCACCACCAGAGCGCGACAAGGTTGGCAAATGGATTGAGTTTGCCCGCCAAGCCGATGTTACGCGGGCTGCGTAGTGTGCTGGCGGAAGCGGACATTAGCGGTCAGTTCCAACTTAGTCGGAGGTGCTGACAATGGATTGAGCGGTTACGGGTAGTTCATCACCTGATGCGAAAAATTGATCTAGATTTTTAAACGGCGCCTAAAGGTCAAATTCCAGACATCGCGATCAATTTGATTTACGTACAAGCGAATTCGCAAGTAATCGGACAACAAGGGCTCGTCTTTAAGGGGGGGTGCGCACTCGACGCGGGCCTGCCCAAGTGCATGGTCACGGACGAGACGGCAAAGCTGCGGTTCAGTACTGGTCGCAATGACGTGCTTGGACCAGTTTGAAGCTATGCTCAGACAAGTTTACATTTTCACGGTCGCATTGGATTTGGTATACGTTTGCTCCTCTTATTCTGGCATGGG
>JAHZKN010000026.1 GCA_022600335.1 Alphaproteobacteria bacterium | reverse complement strand
GTCAAATACTTTTTCACCATGCGTATTGATATGAGCAGAGACGATATCCAACGACAAATCCGAAATAGCA
This sequence comes from Alphaproteobacteria bacterium, assembly GCA_022600335.1. Lineage (GTDB taxonomy): Bacteria > Pseudomonadota > Alphaproteobacteria > Rhizobiales > Hyphomicrobiaceae > JAHZKN01. The sequence goes on along the minus strand of JAHZKN010000026.1, from coordinate 3,635 downwards.
CTTGTTAGGTGATACAAAAGTCCCGGTCGATCACGACCTTCGACCTCAATCACGGTGAATTGCTCGGAAATGTCGTTGTCCAATACAACCTTTGGCTCAACCGTAAAGGCTTCAATCATGCGATTGGACTTGCGGCGTTTTTTGAGAATGTCTCCAAGGTGGCGTTCCCCTTTGAGAATTTCATCAATCGTCTCGCCAATACGCCGCGCGCGCCGCAACTCGTCCTCATCGTCATCAAATTCACGCTCAAGATGGAAGGTATCGATGGCAAATCCATCACGCGTGGTCGCAATATGCGCACCGGCAATGTTCACCCCGTTTGCAGCACAGGCACCAGCAAACAACGACAACAAGCGCGGATGGTTGGGTGCAAAGATTGTCAGATCCGTAATCGCGGTGAATGCATCTGTTGTGCTATCAACCGCAAATTTGAGACCCTCTTGCGTAGCTCTGCGGTGGAGGCGGGCGTGGCCAACCTGGCGCTCGGCCTCAGTGCGCAGCCAATAATCCGGGTAGTGCAAGCCAATAAAGGCTTCAATTTCATCAGAGCGCCACTCTGTCAGTGCCGTACGCAACTGTTCCTTCGCTGCGCGCGCAATGGTCACCGGATCTGCCGTTTGCTCACCTTTTTCAAGGAACGCGTGAGTCTCATGATAAAGAGAACGCAAAAGTTGTCCTTTCCAACCCGTCCACACACCAGGACCAACGGCGCGAATGTCGGCAACGGAAAGTAACAGCAGCAATTTGAGTCGCTCTGGGGTCTCCACGACCGCGGCAAAATCTGTGATCGTCTTGGGGTCGGCAATGTCGCGGCGTTCAGAGGTCAGGCTCATTGTCAAATGTTGTGCCACGAGCCAGACGACAAGCTCAGTTTCCAACGCGGTCATCCCGAAGCGAGGGCAAAGCTCCTTGGCAATGCGCGCACCGACAATGGAATGGTCTTCGTCACGTCCCTTTCCAATATCGTGGAGAAATGCAGCAACAAATAGAACCCGGCGATTTTTGATCGTCGGAATGATCTCCGTTGATAGGGGCACCTCATCTTCAAGGCCGCCGTCTTCCACATCTGTCAACATCGCGACAGTTCGCAGAAGATGCTCATCAATTGTAAAGTGATGGTACATGTTGAACTGCATCATCGCGACAATGCGGCCGAATTCTGGAACAAACCGGCCTAAGACTCCCGCTTCATTCATCCGTCTGAGAATAGCTGCCGGGTGATCCTTGCTGGTCAACAAATCGAGAAAAATTCGGTTTGCCTCAGGATTGCTGCGCAATTCATCATCAATCAGGTGAAGCGACCTGCGTAAAAGTCGAATGGCATTGGGATGCAGGTACGTGTGTGTAGTTTCTGCATGAGAGAAAAAGCGAATGAGATTGACGGGGTCATTTTTAAAAACATCATCGTGAGCAACGTTCAAGCGGTCATTGTCGATACGAAAATCCGTCTTTTCACGAATTTGGCGGCGCACCCGCCAATTTGATGGATTGAGCATCTTATTCATGCCCGGCGACGACTTCAGCTGTTGCATTTCAAGCGATGAGCACAAAATTGTTGTTAGGTCGCCAACGTCTTTTGCCACCAAAAAATAGTGCTTCATAAATCGTTCTACGGATTTTAAGCCGCCTCGATCTTTGTATCCAAGTTTCTCCGCCAAAATCGGTTGATATTCGAAGGCAAGGCGCTCTTCGGCCTGACCTGTTAAGAAGTGAAGAAAACACCGCACCGTCCAAAGAAAATCCTCGCATCGGCGAAACGTGGTCATCTCAGCGCGTGTAAAAATACCAGCCTCAACCGCTTCTTCACCAACAGAGCGACCATAAAGAAATTTTGAAATCCAATGCAGCGTGTGAAGGTCACGCAGACCACCTTTTCCGTCTTTAACATTTGGCTCAACAAGATAGCGACTTTCGCCTGTCCGGTTGTGGCGATCATCGCGCTCGCGCATCTTTGCATCAACAAATAATCGAGCACCACCTTGCACGACCTCAGCACGAAATCTCGCTTGTAGCGTATCAAAAAGTGGCTGATCGCCGTGGATAAGCCAAGTGTCAAGCAAGGCCGTGCAAATGGTCGTATCGCTCTGTGCGAGTTTAATGCATTGCTCAACGGTGCGTGTGGCGTGACCAACTTTAAACCCAAGATCCCACAATAGATAAAGAATATACTCCGTAACGCTTTCACCCCACGGGGTCTGCTTGTAGGGCAGCAAGAACAACAAATCGATATCTGAATTTGGTGCAAGCAAATCGCGTCCATAACCGCCAGTCGCAACAATAGCCATGGATTCAGCGTCAGACGGATTTGTGGCGCGGTAGATGTGCGTCACAGTATAGTCGTAGATCAAACTGACGAGCGCATCTTCAAACTGTGCTAAGCCGTGAGCACAGCGGCGTCCATTATGGTCGCGGTCTAAACGCTCGCGTGACAATCGATGCGCGTTGTCGACCAAACCCTTTAGCCGTGAAAGAACATGTGGGCGTGCGTCGTCTCCATTCGAATGAGCATTGAACAATGCTGTCAGCTCAACCCGCAATTCTTGCGGATCAAAAAACGGCAGTTCATGAGATACCGTCGTATCCATCGAAGGCGTGGTGCTCCCTTCTCTTCGTTTAGGCTCGGACAACTGCCCACACTGGGCGAGGACAACCAGCGCAACGCTTAGTCTTTACCGCCTTTTTTTAGTGCCATTACCTTGAGGTCATAGAGCGCGTCGAGCGCGGCACGCGGCGTCATTTCATCTACATTTAGCCCTTTTAGGTGCTCTGTAACAGCACAGACCTGCTGTTGGCCGTCGTCTATGTCTGCGCGCACTGATTGTTGAAACAACGGCAAATCATCAAGGGTCGGAGCGCCGCCACCGCCCCGTTCACGATGGGACTCCAATCGTTTTAGGACCTCTCCCGCGCGCTTGATGACTGGCTTTGGAAGGCCTGCAAGTTTTGCCACTTGAACCCCATACGAGCGATCAGCAGCACCAGGTTTCACCTTGTGCAAGAATACAATATCATCTCGCCATTCCTTCACGTCCATTGTGACATTGGCCACGCTATCGAGACGTTGTTCAAGCACCGTCATTTCATGATAGTGTGTGGCAAAGAGTGTCCGGCACTTCACAGTGTAATGAAGATATTCAACGCACGCCCACGCAATCGACAGGCCATCAAAGGTTGCCGTACCCCTGCCGATCTCATCGAGAATAACAAGTGACCTGTCGGTCGCTTGATTGAGAATGCCCGCTGTCTCAATCATCTCGACCATGAATGTTGAGCGGCCACGCGCAAGATCATCCGCTGCACCGACCCGCGAAAAGACCCGATCAATGATTCCAATCGTTGCGCTCTCGGCAGGCACAAAGGAACCCATCTGTGCCAGGACCGCAATCAGTGCATTCTGCCTGAGAAAGGTAGATTTACCGGCCATGTTAGGACCTGTTACCAACCACAGGCGTGCTGGAGTCACCTCATCAAACCCAGTTGGCGCAGCCTCATCGGTTCCAAGTTGACAATCATTTGCAATAAAAGGGCCGGTGTTGTCCGTCCTCAAAGCTTGTTCCACAACCGGGTGGCGACCTGCTGTAATCTGAAATGCCCGATTGTTTTCTATTCGCGGCCTGACAAATCCTTCAATGTGG
>JAHZKN010000262.1 GCA_022600335.1 Alphaproteobacteria bacterium | reverse complement strand
ATTGTCGCTATGCCTTGGTTGATGCTTTTCTTGGCTCCCGGATTCTTGGAGGATACGTCCAAATATGATCTTGCGGTTTCTCTAACTCAGATCGCATTTCCATACCTGTTGTGTATGTCACTGGTGGCGATGCTATCAGGTATTCTCAACACTCTGCAGCGGTTTTGGCTGGCTGCGGCGGCACCCATTATCCTCAACATTGTCCTGATTGCGACCATTATCCTTGCCATCGAGATGGGTTTTAGCCGTCGGCCAGAAGCGGGTTACTTGTTGGCCTTCGGCGTTTTGATTGCGGGGTTTGCGCAATTGGCGGCGCTGTGGTTTGGCGTCAGACGTGCTGGCGTTCATCTCAAGCTTGGCTGGCCGCGCTATACGGAGCCCGTGAGACGCCTGGTGCAACTTGGCATTCCCGGTGTGATTTCAGGCGGTATCACACAAATCAATATTGTTGTCGGAACGATAATTGCCTCCATGCAGGCTGGAGCTGTTTCTTATCTCTATTACGCAGACCGCCTATATCAATTACCCCTTGGCATTGTCGGAGTCGCTGTAGGCGTTGTGTTGCTGCCTGAACTGGTGCGCAATTTGCGCTCTGGTGATTCCAAGGCGGCTATCATCAGTCAGAATCGATCCATCGAATTTTCTCTTCTACTAACGCTACCGGCTGCCGTCGCGCTATTTATAGCGGCCAATCCGATCATCACAGTTCTGTTTGAGCGTGGTGCTTTTTCTGCGATTGATACGCCTCCTGCCGCCGCAGCGCTCGCAGCATTTGCAGTTGGATTGCCAGCCTTTGTGTTAATCAAAGTTTTGCAGCCGGCTTTTTTTGCTCGTGAAGACACAAAGACACCGATGTATTTTGCCGGCATCAACTTGGCAGTTAACGTCGCACTATCCGTTGCTTTGTTTTTCCTATTTCGTTCTTGGGGTTGGATGCCGCATGTGGGAATTGCCATCGCAACCTCAATTGCGGGCTGGAGCAATGCCGTTTTGTTGTGGCGATCGCTGAAATCCACCGGTGAACTCAATCCAGACCAAAAACTGTGGCGAAGCTTGGCGATGATCGTACTTGCAAGCGTTGTGATGGGTTTGGTTGTCTGGGGTTTGATGGGTGTGCTCGACGGAAAATTTGCGCCACACAATGGACTGCTTGTGCAACTTCCAGCGCTGGCAATACTGGTTGGCGGCGGTCTTGCAACGTTCTCTGCACTTCTGGTGACGACCGGAGTCCTGTCGCCGGTTCAGATCAGGAATATGCTAGGGCGCGGTTAATTACGAATAGTCGTACGTCTGTACAGGTCGATCTCCTGGTGTGGCCTTGCGTTCCTTCACCGGTCGCGTCATAACGCGCGCCGGATGAAGAGGGTACGATGGCTCATAACGAACGCGTTTTTTCAGGCATGCAGCCGACAGGCAGCCTTCACTTAGGAAACTACTTGGGGGCGATGCTGCAATGGATTGAGTGGCAGAAAACGCGCGAATGCATTTACTGCGTTGTAGATCTGCATGCGATCACGGTATGGCAGGATCCAAAGGAGCTGCGTACCGCAACACGCCTTGTGGCGGCATCCTACATTGCCTCAGGCCTTGATCCCAAAAAGAGCATTCTATTCAACCAGAGCCAAGTGACGGCGCACGCCGAGCTGGCCTGGATCTTTAATTGTGTCGCCCGCCTTGGTTGGTTGAACCGCATGACGCAGTTTAAAGAAAAGGCCGGCAAAGACCGGGAGAAAGCCTCCGTTGGTCTTTATGCTTATCCCAACCTCATGGCGGCAGACATTTTGGCCTATCACGCCACGCACGTACCAGTTGGCGAGGACCAGAAACAGCACATCGAGCTGGCACGCGACATCGCACAAAAATTCAACAGTGATTTTAAGGATTCCATCGTGGCGCATGGACATGACGATGGTGTATTTTTTCCGCTACCAGAACCTGTGATCACCGGTCCGGCAACGCGTGTCATGAGCTTGCGTGACGGCACAAAGAAAATGTCAAAGTCAGATCCTTCCGATCTATCGCGGATCAATCTAACGGATGATGCAGAAACGATAGCGCGCAAAATCAGAAAAGCAAAAACAGACCCCGATGCATTGCCGAGCGAACCGGCAGGACTAAAGGAGCGGCCCGAGGCACAAAACCTCGTCGGTATTTACGCGGCATTGACCGGCAAGGCTGTCGAGGATGCGCTCGGAGACGTTGGCGGATTGGCGTTTTCTGAGTTTAAGGCGCGCTTGGCAGATGCTGCCGTTGCCGCACTCGAACCTGTTGGTGCAGAGATCCGTCGCATGATGGCGGAACCTGATGAGATAGATCGTATTTTGATCGACGGTGGCACACGTGCCCGCGCGGTCGCTGACCCGGTGATGAAACAAGTGCGCGAGATTATTGGATTTATCGGCGCTTGAGTTGAATATTCACCCTTTAGTTCGCTGTCTCATATTTAGAGAAGCCGTTATTTTAGTCGCTGAGGTCAGGCTGAATTGAAATTGCAATGTTGTAGCTTCGCCGTGCCCATGGCAGCATGTCTCCATGAAAAAGCGCAAAAGTTTCGAAGCCGGACACCGTAGAAAATTCCTGCTGATCATCGATGAAAGTCAGGAAGTGGATGCTGCGTTGTTTTATACAGCAAGCCGGATCAGCCATTCGTCTGGCTCGGTTTTGATGCTTTATGTCGTTGAACCACAACAATTCCAGCATTGGATTAATGTGCGCGAAGCCCAACTTGAAGAAGAGACAGCTAAGGCAAAAGCCATGTTTCGCCTTGCGCGTCGAAAATTGAATCAAGCTGGTTTTGAAGATATTGCATCTGAAGAAGTCATCCGCGAGGGTGTCAAATCTGAAGAGATCATCAAGATGATTGATGAGGACGAAGATGTTGCCATATTGGTTCTCGGCGCTGCGACAGAGTCCGAAGGGCCAGGTCCCTTGGTGTCCTCACTGGCGGCCGGCGAAGCAGCTGGCAAGTTTCCTATCCCCATCACCATTGTTCCTGGGAATCTCGACATCGAGGAAATTATGGCACTGGCCTAGCGTGCTAGCGTTCAGCATAGCCGTTTTTGAAGGCGTTTTTTGCCCTTGGACCTCTCGACATCTGGGCAGGGGGCTCCTATTTATAGAATAATTCTAAACTAGGTGTGGATCGGATGGCACGAATCGCTGCATGGCCGTGATCCAACACTCGTCGCTCCAGGGAGCAGCTGCCATGTTTATTCAAACTGAAGCAACGCCAAATCCAGCAACTTTGAAGTTTGCCCCAGGCAAGCAGGTCCTGTCGCAGGGCACTGCTGATTTTCGTTCAAAGAACGATGCAACACCATCACCACTAGCGTCTCGTTTGTTCGACATTGAAGGCGTCGAGGGTGTGTTTCTCGGCTCTGACTTTATTTCCGTCACGAAAGGTGACGTTGATTGGCAGCACCTCAAGCCGATGGTGCTCGGTGCCATTATGGAACACTATATGTCGGGCGCTGAATCGGTGGATGCCGGTACCGGTAACGATGAAGCGGGGACAAGCTACGACCCAAAAGACGAAGAGGTTGTGACAACCATCAAAGAGTTGCTCGATACGCGTGTGCGTCCAGCCGTGGCACAAGATGGCGGTGACATCACGTTTTCTGGTTATCGCGACGGCATTGTCTATTTGCACATGCGGGGTGCATGCTCTGGCTGCCCGAGTTCGACAGCAACTTTACGTCATGGCATTGAAAACCTTTTGAAGCATTTCTGCCCTGATGTTCAAGAAGTGCAGGCTGTTTAGCCCATGAGCGGGCTTCCATTTGGACGCAGACTTAGTACAGTCGTTAATCAAAAAACCCTGCCGACTTTGGCAGGGTTTTCTTGTATCGGCGAAGGCTCAGGTTGGTTTGCCACTGCAAGCCGCTTATGATCCAAGAAGTGCTGCACACGTAGAGGAGATATGGTCCCATGACACAGACGCTGAGCGATGCTGCACTTGAACAGCTTTTTTTGCAGGCCCGCTCTCACAATGCGTGGCAGGCCAAAGATGTCTCCGACACCCTTCTGTTTCGCCTCATCGATCTGGTGAAGATGGGACCGACCAGCGCCAATTGCAGCCCAGCACGGTTCGTTTTTGTGAAATCAGATGCTGCAAAAGCGCGGTTGCAACCACATCTATCAGATGGCAACAGAGAAAAAACGATGGCGGCGCCTGTGTGTGTCATCATAGGCCAGGATCTGGCATTCTATGAGCACCTTCCCAAACTTTTCCCGCATACGGATGCACGTAGTTGGTTCGTTGGTAACGAACAGAAGATTCGTGAGACAGCCTTTCGCAATGCGACGTTACAGGGCGGGTATTTAATCATGGCAGCTCGTGCGCTGGGTCTCGATTGCGGTCCAATGTCAGGCTTTGATGCGGCAGCTGTGACCGAGACATTTTTTGCAGGCACGAAGGTGGAAGCCAACTTCCTGTGTAACTTGGGCTATGGTGACCCCTCCGGTATTTTTGATCGCTCACCGCGCTTTTCGTTTGAGGACATCGCTGAAATTGCCTGATGATACGTTGATGT
>JAHZKN010000261.1 GCA_022600335.1 Alphaproteobacteria bacterium | reverse complement strand
TGCCATTCCGGGCCGCACCACCATGACCTGGTTTAAGGCTGAAAAAGAAGGCGTGTTCTACGGCCAATGCTCAGAATTGTGCGGCAAAGATCATGCGAATATGCCGATTGCGGTACGGGTCGTCAGTGATGATGTCTACGCGAAGTGGATTGAAGCGTGGAAGGAAGAAGATGAAGACGCAGCACGCGATCTTCTGAGCGCGCTTCCTCCGACACCCGACGTGGCGGCTAAAAAAGTCGCTAGCATCGCTGAAGCAAAAAATTAGGCAAGAGGCCATTGAGCCGGCACCCAAAAACGGGGCCGGCTCCATACCGTTTTAGGGAACATTCAAGGCATAAGGGCTAAAGAAAAATGGCAAGCACGGACCACGCAGACGCTCATGACCACGGTGAATATCCTGGTTTCGTTCGTCGTTGGTTGTTTTCAACCAACCACAAAGATATCGGCACGCTGTATTTGATCTTCGCGATCATTGCCGGCCTGATCGGTGGTGCCTTGTCAGTTGGCATGCGCCTTGAGCTGCAAGAGCCCGGCATGCAGTACTTTGCTAATGGCCATGCGTTCAATGTGTTCGTTACCTCGCATGGCTTGATCATGGTGTTCTTCATGGTCATGCCCGCCATGATTGGTGGCTTTGGCAACTGGTTGGTGCCGTTGATGATCGGTGCGCCGGACATGGCGTTCCCACGTATGAACAACATTTCATTCTGGCTGTTGCCAGTTGCTTTTACGCTGCTACTGACATCCTTGTTTGTTCAAGGGCCACCAGGCCTCAATGGTGTCGGTGCGGGTTGGACGATATATGCGCCGCTGTCAACGAATGCAGGCCACCCTGGCCCCGCCATGGATTTTGCTATTCTGGCATTGCATGCCGCAGGTGCCTCATCGATCCTCGGTGCCATCAACTTCATCACCACCATCTTCAACATGCGCGCTCCAGGCATGACACTGCATAAGATGCCGTTGTTTGTTTGGTCGGTTCTGGTCACAGCGTTCCTGCTTCTGCTGTCGCTGCCGGTTCTGGCTGGTGCGATCACTATGCTGCTGACCGACCGCAACTTCGGCACGACGTTCTTTGATGCCCAGGGTGGTGGCGATCCGCTGCTCTATCAGCATCTGTTCTGGTTCTTTGGTCACCCGGAAGTTTACATTCTCATCCTTCCGGGCTTCGGCATGATCAGCCACATTATTTCGACGTTCTCTAAGAAGCCGATCTTTGGTTATCTCGGCATGGCATACGCCATGGTGGCCATCGGCATTGTCGGGTTTGTCGTGTGGGCGCACCACATGTATGCGGCTGGCATGAAGGTCAACACACAGGCTTACTTCTTGGCGGCCACAATGGTGATTGCGGTCCCAACGGGCGTGAAGATATTCTCGTGGATTGCAACCATGTGGGGCGGGTCCATCTCGTTCCGCGTGCCCATGATGTGGGCGCTGGGCTTTATCTTCCTGTTTACAGTTGGCGGTGTTACCGGCGTGATGTTAGCCAATGCTGGCGTCGACCGGGCGCTGCATGACACGTATTACGTCGTTGCTCACTTCCACTACGTGCTGTCACTCGGTGCGGTGTTCGCCATCTTCGCCGGCTGGTATTATTGGTTCCCAAAAATCACCGGTTACATGTACTCGGAATTCTGGGGCAAGGTGCACTTCTGGCTGACGTTCATCGGCGCCAACGTGTTGTTCTTCCCGCAGCACTTCCTTGGACTTGCTGGCATGCCACGCCGCTACGCGGATTATCCTGATGCCTATGCATTGTGGAACGAAGTGTCGTCGTACGGCTCGTACATGACAGCGCTTGGCACAATCGTATTTTTGATTGGCTTGATGGTGGCCTTTGCGCGCAAGGAAGCTGCCGGTAACAATCCTTGGGGCCCATCAGCAACAACCTTGGAATGGACGCTGTCGTCTCCGCCGCCGTTCCATTCGTTTGAAACGCTGCCGAAGATTCAAGCTTCGAGCCAGCATTAACAAAGATCGCGCTGCTAATACGCATCTCAAGTGCGTGTGTTGGCAGCTGCACTAACGCAAAGGGCGGTCGCAATCCGTGCCGCCCTTTGGTTTGTAAAGTGACGACGGAGGTTGGCAGACGATGTCTGGAATGCAGGTGAACAGTCGCATTGAAGCTGGCACGCCGGTGTTCGAATCCTCGTTGTCTGACTTCTTTCAATTGATGAAGCCGCGTGTCATGTCGCTGGTGATTTTCACAGCACTTGTCGGCATGGTGGCCGCACCTGGCAGTTTGCACCCTGTTTTGGCAGTCATCGCATTGCTGTCGATCGCCGTTGGTGCTGGGGCTTCCGGTGCCCTCAACATGTGGTTTGAAGCTGACATTGACGCTGTGATGCAGCGCACGGCTGCGCGTCCCATTCCACGCGGCCGCATCACAGAGGACGAAGCGTTGAGCTTTGGTGTGGTGCTGGCGGTTGGCTCTGTTTTGACCCTCGGTGTGCTGGTCAACTGGGTTGCCGGCGCGCTGCTGGCGCTGACCATTGGGTTTTATGTTTTCATCTACACCATGTGGCTGAAGCGGCGCACACCGCAGAACATTGTCATTGGCGGTGCAGCTGGTGCCTTCCCACCGATGGTCGGCTGGGCGGCCGTTACGGGTGGTGTTTCGATTGAGAGCATTGTCTTGTTCTTGATCATCTTTATGTGGACGCCGCCGCACTTCTGGGCGCTGGCGCTCTATCGCAGTCGCGACTATGAGCGGGCCGGCATTCCGATGCTGCCAGTCGTTGCTGGTGATGCGGAAACCCGCAAGCAAATTATCATCTATTCCGTTCTGCTGGTGGCTACGGCGTCAGCGCCGGTCTTTATTGGCCTCGGTGGAGTGACGTACGCGGTGGTATCGACGGTGCTTGGCGCTGTCTTCCTCTGGCTGGCGCTGCGTGTTTGGCGCGTGCGTGACGGTCGTGACAGCGACAGGGTCGCGAAACAATTATTCCTGTTCTCCATTCTGTATCTATTTGCGCTGTTTGCAGTGCTGCTCGGTGAGCACGCGCTAGCTGCGTGGATTGCTTAGGGCGTGGAAAACAAATGGCAGTAGGCGACGTTATGACAGGTGACAACAACGAGACGCAGGACGAGCGTGACCGTCTTAAGCAGCGATCTCGGTCCATTGCCATTGCGTTGGCGTTGCTGTTTTTGGTGGTGTTATTTTATGTCGCGACGATCGTCCGGTTGGGACCGGATGTGTTGAATCGACCGATGTAAGGGTGATGACAAAGACTAAGCACGGCGAACAAGCATTGGTACTAGCGAGATTGAAAAGGAAGCAGATTAGGTGAGCATGGATCGCAATAAGATTGTCGCTTTGTCGTGCGCCGCTAGCGTCGCGGGCATGGTGGCACAGTCGTTTTCAGCCGTGACTCTCTATAAGCTTTATTGTCAGGTCACCGGCTATGGCGGCACAACACAGCGTGCCGAACAGGCTTCCGACGTGGTGTTGGACCGGATGATCACGGTACGATTTGACGCCAATGTTGACCCCGATCTGCCGTGGGATTTTCGGCCTGTTGTGAACACAATGAAGGTCAAGATAGGCGAGAGCGCATTGGCGTTCTACCGTGCGACCAATCTCTCTGACAAAGCCATCAAAGGTACCGCCGGCTTTAACGTGTCGCCCGATACGGCAGGCGTGCACTTCAATAAGATTGAGTGCTTTTGCTTTACCGAGCAAGAGCTGGCGGCTGGTGAAACTGTTGAAATGCCGCTGACATTTTTCGTCGACCCGGCCATCGTCAACGATGTCGATGCAGGTCACCTGAGCACAATTACATTGTCGTATCGGTTCTATCCATCTGGTGATGACGGTGAAAAACC
>JAHZKN010000260.1 GCA_022600335.1 Alphaproteobacteria bacterium | reverse complement strand
ATATGCTGTGTGATGCAACGTGCATCTGATCTGCACAGGTGCGTTTGCATTCCCATGCACGCCCTTAAAGGGTCAGCAAAAATGCCACCAAGGCTTTGCGCTCATCTGGCGACAATGAAAGGTCTCGCGGGAGCGATGCTGATAAGCCCTTGCGCAGCCTTATACCGTCAACGTAGTGATCCACAACGCCCGCAAGACTGTTGAACGATCCATTGTGCATATAGGGGCCCGTGAATTGAACCGCGCGCAGCGTTGGCGTCTTAAACGCGCGCACGCCTTTCTGTCCGGCAACGTCAGAACTCTCAGCGTGAGTTGCAACAGGTAAACCAACGTCATGAAAGCCATCGTCTGTGAGCCGCCAACCCGAATGGCAGGCCACACAGCCACCCTTGCCGACAAAAATCTTGAAGCCAGCCTTTTCGATTTTTGTTAGCGCCGTATCATCACCTGCCACCCAGGCATCAAACTTCGTCCTTGGTGCCACGAGGCCACGCACATATGCTGCTAGTGCTGCAACAATAGTCTTGCGAGAAACGGTTGGCGACTTCGGGAAAGCATTCTTGAAGGCGCGGACCATTTCTGGATCTCGCGTCAGACGCGTAACAATTTCTGGAAACTTACCAGCAAGTTCCGCCCGATTCTGAATTGGTCCGACGATCTGCGCTTCCAGCGTCGGCGCACTTCCGTCCCAATTAAGGGCGTTTGCTAAAGCAAGGTTATAGAGCGTCGGCGTATTGCGCAGCGCCTTAGACACACCCGGTGTTGCCCGCGCTTGGGCGCGGCCATCTGTAAAGCTGCGATCCAATTGATGACATGAGGCGCAACTGCGTGCACCGGATCCTGACAACCGAGGATCTGAAAACAATGCTTCACCCAGGGCGTGCACTTTCGCTGCAGGCCTGTACGGCACTGTCTCGGCACCTTCTGGACGCGCAAAAACCGTGCGCCAAAAGGTCGTGAGATCATCTGTACGGGGCTGAGCCTGAACGAAGCCGACCAGCACCATGCTCATTGCCACCATCATGCCCACTGTGTTGATCAATCGTTGCGCTATTCTGTTAACCGCGTGTCCTCAGTTGCTTTCGCTGACGATATAGCAGCTGCGAGGATGAAAAACGCAAGATAAGAAAGGTTGTTCTCGCTCAAGGCGCAGACCTGCGCTAGACACTATAGGTCTGGTAGCAAATCACTTAGGTCGCAGGTCTATCGTGAACTCCGAAACGACCAAAGAGCGTACGGTTCTGTCTGGCCTCGCTGAGCGCTGCCCAGAGCGAAACTTTCAACCTGGCGACATACTGCGCGAAAAGGGCCAGCACTACACATCCATGTACCTGGTGGTTGACGGCAAAGTGCGTGTAGATCTGGGGCTTTCCAGCGCACCTTTGATCCCGGACATCGGGCAAGATGGATTGCCAATCGGCGAAATTGGGTTTTTACGCGGCCTACCAGCAACCGCGACGGTGGTTGCAGACACGCCTGTGCGCGCACTTGAAATTAGCGACGCCGTCCTCTCAAAGCTAGAGACCGAAGCCCCCGATCTCGCAGTGATACTGCTGCGCCATTTGGCGACAACGGCCGACGAGCGCACAAGCCACAACATTGCGCTCGCAAGCACGCTGCCAAGCGCGCCCAAAGAGCAATCCATTCGCATCTTGTTATGCCGCGACGACAACATGCTGCTGCAGGCCAAGAAGTTGCGCTATGAGGTGTACTGCGCCGAGCTCGGACGCCAGTCTCCACACGCCGATCATGACCGCAAAATCATTTCCGACGAGCTTGACGCCTTTGGCCACACGTTCATCGCCGTAGAAGAGGGCGAGACCATCGGCACTTTGCGCGCAAATCGACCCGCAGATGGGCCGATTGGTATTTTGGAAACCCTCTATGGAATGAACCAGTCGCCGCACAATCCGGAAAGCACGGTTGTGTGCACAAAATTTATTATCGCCAGCCACAAGCGCACTAGTACGGCTGGCATCAAATTGGTCGCCGGTTTTGCCCGATTTGGTGTGCAGCACAAACTGCGCGAGTGCTACATCGATTGCATCCCGTCGCTACGCCCATTCTATACCGGGCTCGGCTTTCGCAAATCAGGCGAGAAGTTTTTGCATCGGGAAAATGGACCGTCAATTCCGATGATGCTTGATCTCGAGAAGTCCCGCCGTCGCATCGATCGGGTGCTTGCGACACTGAGCTAGACCCGTGTCATTTTCTGATCGATGCGACGCAGCGGGAGCTTGTCACGACGGGAGATTGTCACGACAAAAACTTGGTCTCGACGGTTTAGTACTTGACCTTGACACCGCCATAGGCCGCGAACGGCTGTGACGGCGAGATGGTGCGATTATCAGTGAACCCAGGCCCGCCTAGAGCTAAGTCAACATCTCCCACCTCGTCAGCTTCGAAGTAGGTGCCGTAGAGACCATACTCGCGGTCAAACAGGTTTTTGACAAAGCCATAGACCTGGATATTCTTGGTCACATCATACGAGGTGTGCAAATCCACGCGGGTGAAGCCTGCCAAATTATCAAATCGATCGGGGCCACGTGCACCCTCCGCGTTGCGGAAGAAGGGCCGGTCGCTGTTGGCAACAAGATCAGCACCAACTTTCCATTTCGGTGTCAACCAAACCTCAGCGCCCGCTTTGAACAGATGACGTGCGATGCCTGGCAGGCGGCCACCTGGTCTGATGAACGCACATTCGCCGAACGCATCCGGAGTATCACATTCATCCAATGTCGCATCGACGAACGCATAGCTCGCATACGCACTCCATTGTTTCTCAACTGAGTATTTGGCAAAGAGTTCGACGCCCTGGCGTAAGGTGTCGCCACCGTTCACAAAGAAAATCTCGGCACCATCTGGAACCACAAGAATGTCATCATCGGCCAAAGTTCGGAACAGGCCAGCACCCCAGCTGAATTGACCGCCGCCCATTGATCCCTGGCCTCGCAATCCGATTTCTGCTGTCCGACCAACAACCTGCTTGAGCGGTGGATCATCGGTCAGGAAGCTTTCGATGAGGCATGGATTTTCTGGATCGGCACAACCCAGTTCCGCCGGTGTTGGCGCACGGTTGGATTCCGAATAACCGCCATAGACCGAAAGGCCCGGTGTGATTTTATAGTTGGCACCGACCAACGGGTTAAAGCGTGTGAATTTGGTGGTCACATTCAAATCTGGGAATAAGCCCGTGTTGTCTCGCAACTTAATGGTTGCGTGATTGTAGCGTCCTCCCACTGTCAAGGTGAGCTGTTGGGTAACCTCAAGCGCATTGGAAAAGTACACCCCCCAATAGGTGTTGTCGGAATCAAGATTACGAGGTGACAATTCGTTGTCATCATCAAATGCGATGCGGCCCCTTCCCGTGACCACAAATTGCGGACCAATCT
>JAHZKN010000259.1 GCA_022600335.1 Alphaproteobacteria bacterium | reverse complement strand
GCCATTGAAATGGCCATCTGGCAACGATAGGGTTTGATGCCTAGCACATCACGCCTGAAAATGTCTGCGATGGCGTATGCAAGGGAATTGCAATACCGTTACCGTTGTCCCTATGTCTGCGGAAAACTGAACTCAAACTTTCCGCAGTTTGATCGTGCGCCGTTCGCAGTAACATTCGAGACCGATCCCCAATGTCCCAACTAGAATTCTCGCTTTTCCCCTGTCTCAAAGACAACTATGGCTGCCTGGTGCACGATCCTGAAAGCGGCCAAACTGTCTCGATTGACGCGCCCGAGGCAGCGCCAGTGTTCACTGCCCTCAACACAACAGGCGCTAAGCTCAGCCATATTTTTGTTACTCATCACCATGGCGATCACACAGCTGGCATTGGAGAGCTCAAAGCCGCGACGGGGTGTCGAGTTGTTGGCCCAACAGCCGAAGCTCAACGCATCGATGGACTTGATCACACGGTTGCAGAAGGCGATGCGCTAGAATTTGGGGGCAAGCGCGTGGAGGTGCTCGATACACCAGGGCACACACTGGGTCACATCAGTTACTGGTTCAAAGACGCTGACACGGCCTTTGTCGGCGACACATTGTTTGCGTTGGGCTGCGGACGCGTTTTTGAAGGCACCAATACCGTTATGTGGAAGTCCCTACACAAATTGATGCAACTTCCGGCGCAGACAAAAATTTATTGCGGGCATGAATACACCGCAGCCAATGCAGCGTTTGCGTTGACGATCGAGCCGGAAAATCAAGCGTTGTGCGAGCGCGCTAAGGAAATCCTAAAGCTTCGCTCAGACGGTGTCGCGACGATTCCAACAACAATGGCACTTGAATTGGCAACCAATCCGTTCTTGCGGCCACACTCCGAGGCCATTCGCGCGCGGCTAAAGCTACAGCGCGCGTCCGACGCCGACGTATTTTCAGAAATTCGTGAACGCAAGAACAAGGCGTAACGACTCGTGCCTGGTGATCTATCCGCTGCCGAAGTGATTGATTTGCTCGATCTGGTCCCTCACCCCGAAGGTGGTTACTTCAGGGAGACGTATCGCGACCTTGCGCTGATTCAAACAGCTGACGGTGGTCAGCGCGCCGCCTCAACGGCGATCTACTTTTTGTTGGAGCAGGGTCAAGTCTCACGTTGGCATACCGTCGATGCAGCTGAGACCTGGCATTGGTACGCTGGCGCCCCATTGCAGCTCTCAACTGCACCAGCGGAGAGTGGACCGGTTGTCAAAACCCAGCTTGGCGGGGACCTTGCCGCGGGACACCGGCCACAGGGCGTTGTCCCGCCCGGCACCTGGCAACAGGCGCAGAGCCTCGGGGCATGGAGTCTGGTTGGATGCACAGTGGCCCCAGGCTTCACATTCGATGGATTTGTGCTGGCAGCAGAAGGATTTGAGCCGGGGTCATAGGCCAGCCGAATCACAAACCAGCCAACGGCGGCGATCCAGCGGCCAGCTGCCGACTTTTCCACCACTATTTGCCCAAACAGCCGCAACCAACACACTGATATTGCTGTGTATTTATTTGTTCTTCGACAGTGCGGACTGGCGACGCTTGCTGCTGCATGGCGACTCATCAAAAGTTGGCCAAACGTTTGCGCAATTCGTGATTTTGGGGGTTCCACACCATGCAGGCCCAGTCCACTGGACCAATCTTGAGTGCTGTCGTTGTTGACTACGACAACATCTATCTTTCGCTCAAGAGAAAGAATGAAGAGGCCGCCAAACGGTTCGCCAAAGACGCAAATCTGTGGTTGCAGGAGTTGATGAGCGGAGCGCTGATCACTTCTCACGACCCAGCTGGTGCACAAAAAGAGCGCCGCATCGTGATGAACCGCTGCTATGGCAACCCGATCCCGCGCCGCAATGCCCATGACAATTCAACGGACATGAATTCATTTCCGTTCGTACGGCATCATTTTCTGCGGTCCGGATTTGAGGTGATTGACTGCCCACCGCTCACCGCACAACTCAAAAACTCTGCCGATATACGCATGGTCATGGATGTTCGAGATTATCTGACACATGACACATACTTCAACGAGTTCATTATTCTCTCGAGCGATGCAGATTTCACGCCTGTGTTACATCGCCTGCGCGCCCACGCGCGCCGCAACATCATCTTCACCAATGACCATACGGCGACACCGTATACGGCGATTTGCGATGGTGAAATCCGTGAAAGTGATCTGTTGACCCTGTTGCTGTCAGGCCGCCTGCCTTCACGTGAAGAGCGAGAGCAGGAAGAACAAGCTAGAAACCGGCCCTATTCTTCCGCCGACCTTGCCATTCTGCGCAAGAAAATCATCACCGAAGTGGTCGAGGCGGTGCGCACTGCCGGTCAACCGGTGCCATTGGAAGCGCTTGCAGACCGCGCAGTTAGAGCGCTTGGCCATGACAAGACAGCGGGAACAAGCTGGGCTGGTGCGGGCGGATTCCGTGATCTTTTGTTGCAAGACCTGCCAACGGAACTGAGTGTCAGCGAGCAACCGCCTTACTTTGTTTTTGACACCACCCGGCAAGTTGCGAGCCATACACCAGCACCGGCGCGGGCAAACCCAATGCCAGCGCAGAGCCGAGTAGCCGAACATGTTCCCAAACCTGCCGCTGAGCCAACAACACAACCGACACAAAGCACTGGTTTTGAGACAGCGGCAGCACCAGGTTCAAGCCCCGGCGCGCACCACACGCAACATCAGTCGACTTTTGAGCCAACAGCAGCGGCTGCACATTCACCGCAGCTATCTGAAGCGGCCAAGCCGCAGTCTATCATTCAGCAATCCATTGCGCGGATCCACGAAGCCTCGCAAGCACCGCCGCTCTCTCCACCGGAGTACCGGGTGCTGTTTGAGAAAATGGCGGAAGAAATTAGTGCTAATAATCTGTCCGGCTCACAAACGCTCGACAACATTGCGGCGCGCTGCCTTGATGCCGGAACAGATGTGCGCAAGGACGACATCCGCTTTGTGCTCGAGGTTGTCAGTGAAGCTGATCCTTGGTTCGAACAAGGTGCTTCAGGAAATTTGTTCGCCAGCCGTTTCCGCAACTTTGTCGTCGCACGGTGCCGAACTCAGGGACTAAGCCTATCAGCCAATGAATTAGATCTGGTTGAAGCGTGGTTTGGCACAGGGTCTACGCCTCCATCATCATCACTGCTGCAGACCACCGAATCCGTCATGGCACCTGCGGGTCAGCCAGCCGGTGCACCATCACGAGACGCGTCACAAGGTCATTCGGATCCGTGGTGGGATTTGGAAGAAGCACGCCAGCACGTTGCCCAATCGCACAGTACAGGCGGCAGCTTTGGGCATGGGACCGACGAGATGGGCCAAGATGATTTTCCACGGATCATTCGGTCTCGGTTGCGTAACTAGCGCAACACCTCGTTCCCGGCTAGGCTGGTCAAGATGATAAAAAATGCGGTTGGACTTAATGGTCCAACCGCATTTTTTGTCTATAACGTCCCGCTAAGGGTGCTGCGCTTTAGAGCGCAATATAGTGACCGCCATTAACGTCCAGGCAAGCACCAGTAATAAAACCGGCATCATCTGAAGCAAGAAACACTACGGCGCGTGCAATTTCTTCTGCCTCGCCAAGGCGAGCCACTGGAATTTGCGGGATGATCTGCGTATCCAAGACTTCCTTCGGCACAGCAGCAACCATTTCGGTGTTAATATAACCTGGAGCAACTGTGTTGACGGTAATGCCTTTACGAGCCCCTTCATAAGCAAGGGCCTTGGTGAACCCATGCATGCCAGCCTTGGCAGCAGAATAGTTCGACTGCCCCATCTGGCCCTTGCGACCATTGATCGATGAAATGTTGACAATGCGACCAAACTTGCGCGCGCGCATGGAGTCAATGACAGGGCGAGACATATTAAAGCAACAATCAAGATCCGTGCGAATGACCTGATCCCACTGCTCCTTGGTCATCTTGTGCAGCATTGCATCACGCGTGATGCCAGCGTTGTTCACGACGACATCAATCGGCCCGAGGGCAGCAGTCACCTCTGCAAGGCCTTTTTCGCAGCCTTCAAAATCACCAACATCCCATTTGTAAACCGGAATGCCAGTTTCTGCTTGGAATTTCTGCGCCGCTTCATCGTTGCCAGCGTAGTTTGCCGCAACCCGATACCCGGCGTTCTTCAATGCAACGGAAATCGCGTGGCCAATGCCACGCGTGCCTCCGGTAACGATGGCAACACGCGCCATATTGATGTCCTCCCTACGGTTCCTTTGGTGTGTTCTTTGGATCAAAATTCTTTTGGCCCTAACCCGAAGCTAGGGCGAGACCATAGGCTTCGGCAAGGGCCAAAAGAGAATGACGCTAGGAATTAATCGCGCTCGAGGCACATGGCGACACCCATGCCGCCGCCGATGCACAATGTTGCGAGCCCCTTCTTGGCGTCACGCCGCTTCATTTCATGCAGCAACGTAACAAGGACGCGCGCGCCTGAAGCACCAATTGGGTGCCCAATCGCAATTGCACCGCCGTTGACATTGACCTTCTCAGTGTCCCAGCCCATGCCCTTGTTAACCGATATGGCCTGGGCAGCAAATGCCTCGTTAGCTTCGATGAGATCCAAATCATCAATCGACCATCCAGCTTTTTCGAGCGCCTTTTTAGATGCAGGGATAGGGCCGGTGCCCATGATTGATGGATCAACGCCAGCATGTGCCCAGGAGACAATGCGCGCCAGCGGTTTAATGTTGCGCTTGGCGGCATTTTCTGCCGACATCAACACAGCAACCGCCGCCCCATCATTGATGCCAGATGCATTGCCGGCCGTCACAGTGCCTTCGTTGCGATCAAATGCTGGGCGCAATTTGGCCTCGATAGCACTAGCACCCACACTGCTATTGGGATCAGTCTCCGCCTCAATCTTGCTGGCAGAGATAACACCCCCATCGTCTGGGGTGTACTCGGCACCAAGCGGGCTGGTGAAACTCTCGCCCTCATCGGGATTCTCAGTGGCAATAAATGGGCCGATGATGCGGTAATC
>JAHZKN010000258.1 GCA_022600335.1 Alphaproteobacteria bacterium | reverse complement strand
GATTTTATCCGTCCACCCGTTTGTGATCGGCTCGGGTTGCCACTGCCCTATTCCGTTGGCGAAGCGGCAATCTCGGCTGCAGCGGCGGCCGAGCCTCCAGTTTATGATCGTGCGCGTGCCGTTGGCATTTCTGGCGGCACGCTGAAATCGCTGCTGCACGATTTTAAATTTCGTGATCGACAGGAGTTGCGGCGCCTTTTTGTGCGCGGGTTGTCAGAGGTGGGTGCACCGTTTTGGCAGGAGGCCCAACTCATTATTCCAGTGCCCTTGCATCGTGGGCGGTTGTTGAAGCGACGTTTTAATCAAGCTGCGGGTCTCGGGCGTGAACTCGCCCGCCACCAGGGCATCCCGTTTGCACCGCTGACATTGCGGCGCACGCGGGCGACCCCGCAGCAAATTGGCCTGACCCGGCAACAACGCCAAGACAACGTGCGTGGTGCGTTTGCTTTGCCGGACCATTTGGCGAGCACACTTTACCAGCACCGAATTGTGCTCATCGATGACGTCATTACAACGGGCGCAACGGTGGCTGCGTGCACGCACGCTTTGCGTCAGGCCGGTGCAGCGCATGTTGATGTACTGGCTTTAGCGCTGGCCAATCCGGGTGCCGGCGATGGGAGCTCAGCCGGCCTGAGCAGCGCGCCGTAGTGGCAGAACGGCCCCTCATTGCAGAAAGCGATAAGGAAAATTGACTTTGATGCTGTGTCACCTCTTTTCGCGGATGGCGCGAACCGGTATTCTAGAGTCTGTTCAGTTTAACCCGCACCGCCCGCTTTCCATCCAGCTTAGACGTCCAACGTCAGTTGAGTAGGTTCTAAGTCGGTTGGGTCTGCAGCAAAATAGGCACCATGTCGAAAATCGTCATCTATACCGCCTCTTTGTGCCCGTACTGCCGGATGGCCAAAGGGCTGCTCTCTGGCAAAGGGCTCGCGTTTGATGAGATTGATGTCACCGGAAAGCCGGATGTCCGCTCGGCAATGGTGGAAAAAGCTGGCGGTCGACTGACAGTTCCACAAATCTGGATTGGTGAGCAACATATCGGCGGTTGCGATGATCTGATGGCGCTGGATCGCACAGGCAAATTAGATCAGCTGTTGACGGCCTAGCCGTCAATCTGGCGACGTCCCCATTTCAATCTCTTCCCAACCCTCAAGGTGTCTGTGAACGATGTCTGATACCGATTGTTTCCGTGCTGGTCTGGTGCAGATGTGTTCTGGCCGCGATGTGGACCGCAACGTCAAAGATGCGGAGGCTTTGATCCGTGAGGCTGCTGCTTCAGGCGCGCAGTATGTGCAAACGCCGGAAATCACAACCTTGATGGAGCTTGAGCGTGAGCGTTTGTTTGCAGTGGTTGAGCCGGAACCCAACAACCGCGCTTTGGCAAAGTTTGTCGAATTGGCCGCATCACTCGAGATCTGGCTGCATATCGGGTCAATGGCCGTTCGCTTAAGCGAAGAAAAACTGGCCAATCGCTCCTACGTTATTGCGCCAGATGGCACAATTTCCGCACGCTACGACAAGATTCACATGTTCGATGTCGATCTGCCGGCTGGAGAGAGTTATCGCGAAAGCGCAAATTACCAGGCAGGTGAGCAGGCGATTGTGACCAACCTGCCTTGGGGCGGGCTGGGTTTAACGATTTGCTATGATTTGAGATTTCCCGCGCTGCACCGAGCGCTTGCGCAAAATGGTGCTGTTTTCATTGCTGGCCCGTCGGCATTTACCAAAACGACCGGGGAAGCGCACTGGCACGCCCTGCTCACGGCCCGGGCCATTGAAACCCAGTGTTTTGTCTTTGCTGCCGCCCAAGGTGGTCGCCACGACAACGATCGCGAGACATTTGGTCATAGTTTGGTGATCTCTCCATGGGGAGAAGTGCTTGCTGAGGGCGATATTCACCCTTCCGTCATAATTGCGGATGTTAAATGCCAGGATGTTGAACTCGTTCGCAGCCGGGTGCCATCGCTCAGCCATGATCGAGAGTATCGCATCGCGCCAGTAGAGTAGGCGTCTCGTTCGTAAGGATCAGCAATGATCAAGTACCAACTGGCCTGTTGCCAGGGTCATGCGTTTGAAGCCTGGTTCCGCTCAGCCCATACCTTTGAGGTCTTGGCGGCCATGCATGATATTGAGTGTCCCTTTTGCGGTTCGCTCAACATTGATAAGTTGGCACTCGCACCAAAAACTAGGCAGCTAACGCTTGCCGACGTTTCAGATGCCGACACCCGAAATCAACTACTCCAGTCAACTGAGGTTGATGCCAACGAGTATGAGGTTGAAGAGGTTTTGCGCAAATTTCGGGCTGAAGTTGAGGCGAGATCTGAGCGCATAGGGCTGAAAACCGCGAGCGACGTCAGCGAAGACGACGTCGCGCTCGTGCCACGCTCCCAGTTGCCAGACGAGACAGACTAGGTAACCGGCCCAGATCACAGCCTGATCGACAGTGCTGTGTCGCCAGCGGTTAATACTTTATCACCCGAATGCCCCTGCATCAGGTCTCCCCGCTGCTGTTCTCAAACGAACGCCGTGCCACTGGCTCTGTCCGCCAATTTTTAAGATCTGTCAATCATACTGCTCGGTGGCTTTGGGCAATCTTGGGCAGAGGAAATGCGTTCCAACACGGGTCTCTACGTCAGTCGTCTTGACCATATGCGTGCGTTTGCGGCGTTCCTCGTCTATGCGTGGCATTACATTCACGTCAACACACCGTTTGAAACGGTGCCGAGTGTGTTTCTAACCTCTCTATTGGAGGAGGGGCATGCTGGCGTTGGCTTGTTCATGACGCTGAGTGGCTATCTTTTTGCAAAAATCATCAACGGTCGCGCTATTGACTTGTCGGCCTTCTATCGCAACCGAATCCTGCGCCTTGTGCCCCTCTTAGTGGTGGTGTTTGCCTATTGGGCAGTGCGCGGGCATCTGACCGTTCAAGGCTTCTTCATGGGGCTCGTGTCCGCACCGGGCTGGCCACATGGCACGTGGAGCATTGTTGTTGAATTTCATTTCTATGCGCTGTTCCCGCTGCTG
>JAHZKN010000257.1 GCA_022600335.1 Alphaproteobacteria bacterium | reverse complement strand
GTGAGGTGATCAAACTCATCAAGCGCGCGCTTGCAACAGAGAAAGACTATGCCGACGCCTATAATCTTCTCGGTCAGGCCTACCACAACAAAGGCCTCTATCCGAAAAGCTACTTGGCGCGCGCTCAAGGGTTATTTTATTTCGGCTCCCTCGATGAAGCTAAGAATTTCGCCAAACGAGCCCAGGCCGGTTTGACCAATGGATCGCCAGAATGGGTTAAGGCCGATGACATTATTCGGTTCAAACTACGGCGGTAATCACTGCGTATCTCTACCATGACGCCTGCCAGGCGTTGCAACAGAGACGTTTTTCAGCAATAGACCTAGCCACGCCGGCGCCAATTACGAGATTGAAGCGCAAATTAAAGCGGAGCCCGACAAAAAATGCCAACACATCAATCCAACAATATTGCACCCCGCGCATCTGGTGGCCGCCATGGCCTGACGCTCATCATTCCGTTTCTGTTGCTTGCTGGGCTTGTGCTTGCCGGCCTTATGTTCTTCTTCAACAAGAAACAAGCACCCACAGTTTATGCCGCCGATGGAACAGCCACTGCAGGCAGTGGTGTTGGCCGATTTTCTGCAAGTGACAGAAGCGACATTGAGAAGATTGTGAAAGATTATCTTCTTAATAATCCGGACATCCTGCTCGAAGTGCAAACGGCGCTCGAAGTCAAAATGGAAAAAGAGCAGGCCGAGAAAACCAAAGCGGCGATTGCAAAGAACGCGAAAGAGATTTATCGCAACCCCAACGCACCGCTTGGGGGCAATCCTGATGGCGACATCACCGTTGTTGAATTTTTTGACTACAACTGCGGCTACTGCAAACGTGGATTTTCTGACATCGCCAAACTGATCAAAGCAGACCCCAACGTGCGCGTCGTGTTTAAAGAGTATCCGATCCTCAGCGCAGATTCTGAAAAGGCAGCGCGTGTTGCCCTGGCTGCCCGACAGCAGGGCAAGTATTGGGACGTGCATCAAAAGCTCATCACCAGCCGCGGACGGGTCACCGAAGACTCAGCACTCAAAGCTGCCGAAGAAGCCGGTGCCGACATGACAAAACTCAAAGAAGATCTTAAATCCGACGCCGTTAACAACGAGATCGAACGGGTCAAGACTCTTGCAAAAGACATGGGCATTAACGGTACACCGCATTTTCTTGTCGGCGACAAATCGATCGGTGGGGCCCCGCAGGATCTGTTTGACCAGCTCAGTGCGCACATCAAACAGCTGCGCAAAGACGGTTGTGCCTATTGTTAAGACTATTCAAGTTGACCGCGCGCTGGTGAACACTTTCGCATCGCAGCAAAAACTGGTACAGCAGAGCCTCATCTGTTGACCAGCGCGGGTGACGGCGGCAACGCTCGCTCCTGGCGCATCACCTGCCCAATTGTCTAACCTAACGCACCCATGCCCAAGCCGATCTACGTCCTCAATGGACCCAATCTCAATCTGCTCGGAACACGTGAGCCTGAAATCTACGGCAAGCAGACGCTTGACGATATTTCAGGCGTCACAGCTGCCCGCGCTAAGGAGCTGGGGCTCGCCTGCGATTTTCGTCAATCCAACTTGGAAGGGGAATTGGTGACCTGGGTGCAGGAAGCACGCGAAAAAGCATCCGGCATCCTGATGAATGCCGGTGGCTTTTCGCACACCTCAGTTGCCCTTCTCGATGCACTGCAAGCGGCCGATGTGCCAATTATCGAAGTACACCTGTCAAATATTTTCCGCCGTGAAGACTACCGTCACCATTCCTTTGTGTCCAAGGCTGCAATCGGGGTGATTTGCGGACTTGGCGCGCAGGGTTATGCGCTAGCGATCGAGGCCATGGCACGGATACTGAATGACAATACGACATGATATGTCGTAACGAAGTAACCTGGGCTTGGTGGCAGCTCTAAGCCGAGACCCTATCTAAAACCGACGCGTACGCAAAGATATGGAGCGCGCATGACCGCCAAAGACAAACCAACAAAAACGGGATCCGAGCAGCAGCTCATTCGGGAACTTGCCGAACTGCTTGAAGAGACCGGGTTGAGCGAAATTGAGATCGAAAAAAGTGGTCTCAAGGTTCGCGTTGCAAAGACCATCGCCGTGAGCGCCGCGCCTGTGTCCGTTGGTCCTGCTCCAACGGCTCCAGATGGAGGTGGCAGCACCACAACCGCTAAGGGTGGTGATGGCGGGCAGGATATTGGTGACGCACACAAACATCCAGGGGCCATCAAAGCCCCCATGGTTGGCACCGCCTATCGCTCACCTGACCCATCGGCCGCACCGTTTGTTGAAGTCGGTGCCAAGGTCAACGAAGGCGATACGCTGATGATTATTGAAGCGATGAAAACCATGAACCAAATTCCAGCGCCCAAGTCCGGAACGGTGACAGCCATTTTGTTTGATAATGGCCAGCCAGTGGAATTCGGCGAGCCGCTGATGATCATCGAATAGCCCTACCCCTGCAACACCTCACTTTGCCCAACAAGCCTGCCAACCGCGTAGCTGGAAGATCAAACACTGATGTTCGACAAGGTTCTCATCGCCAATCGAGGGGAGATTGCACTGCGCATTCAGCGCGCGTGTAAAGAGCTTGGCATCTCCACGGTTGCGGTTCATTCCACCGCTGATGCTGATGCCATGCACGTTCGTCTGGCTGATGAAAGTGTGTGTATCGGCCCACCACCGGCTTCAGACAGCTATCTTAATATTCCGCGCTTGCTTGCAGCCTGTGAAATTACAGGCGCCGATGCCATCCATCCCGGCTATGGCTTCTTGTCAGAAAACGCCCGCTTTGCAGAGATCTTGGAAGATCACAACATTACGTTCATCGGCCCAACCTCTGAGCACATCCGTGTCATGGGCGACAAGATTGCGGCCAAGGAAACCGCAAAGAAACTCAGCATTCCGGTTGTGCCGGGCTCTGATGGCGAGGTCACGACGGAAGACCAAGCGCGTAAAATCGCAAAAGGCATGGGCTTTCCAGTATTGATTAAAGCGGCTGCCGGCGGTGGCGGACGCGGTATGCGGGTCGCAGAATCAGAAACCGATCTCATCAACGCCTTCGCCACGACTCGCAACGAAGCTAAGTCGGCGTTTGGTAACGATGCGGTTTACATTGAGAAGTATCTCAAAAAGCCACGTCATATTGAAATTCAAGTTTTCGGCGATGGAAACGGTAACGCCGTGCATCTGGGTGAGCGCGACTGTTCGTTGCAACGCCGTCACCAAAAAGTATGGGAAGAAGCCCCATCGCCGGCGCTTAATGCGGGGGCTCGGCAAAAAATTGGCGACATCTGTGCTGATGCCATGCGCGGCCTCAAGTACCGCGGTGCGGGCACGGTCGAATTCCTTTACGAAGATGGTGAGTTTTATTTCATTGAAATGAACACGCGGCTGCAGGTTGAGCACCCTGTAACCGAGGCCATTACCGGCATTGATCTCGTCTTAGAGCAAATCCGCATCGCCGCCGGTGCACCGCTCACTTTTAGCCAAGATGAGATAACATTTTCTGGTCATGCCATTGAATGTCGCATCAACGCCGAAAATGCCCGCACGTTCAGGCCTTCACCCGGCAAGATTTCGTATTGGCACCCACCAGGTGGGTTGGGTGTGCGCGTCGATTCCGGTGTCTACCAGGGCTATGACATTCCACCCTACTACGACAGCTTGATCGGCAAACTCATCGTTCATGGCAAAACACGCAACGAATGCATGATGCGCCTCAAGCGCGCCCTCTCTGAGTTCGTCATCGACGGCATTGACACAACGATCCCATTGTTTAATGAACTCATTCGGCAACCAGACGTTGCCAATGGGGTTTACGACATTCACTGGCTCGAGAAATTTCTCGGCAAGCCCTAGCGCTCCACCACGCACATCCAGGCCGCCTAAGTGTGTGGAGAATTCATGCGATGCCGCAAACGCGGCGTCTGTGTGTGGCGGAATTGAGTGGTGTGGCGGAACACTCAAGTCCGTCCAAGTGCGCGAGCAGGTTGCATGGCGTCACGCGACGACATTTTGCCTGAGATCACCCCGCAGGTTCTTTTGAAGGCCTACCGCTGCGGGATTTTCCCCATGGCAGAGAGTGCAGATGACCCGGCACTTTATTGGATTGAACCGCAGCACCGTGGGATCCTTCCACTTGACAACATCTCTATCCCGCGCCG
>JAHZKN010000025.1 GCA_022600335.1 Alphaproteobacteria bacterium | reverse complement strand
GTAAAGGTCTCACCCAATACCAACATCTCAAACGCACGCGCATACCCCATACAGCGTGGCATCAGAACGGATGAACCTGCTTCTGGCACCAATCCCAAATCTAAGAACGGAGTCGCAAACGCTGATCTTGGTGTGGCAAACACCATGTCACAATGAAACAGCAACGTTGTGCCAACGCCGACAGCGGCCCCGTCTACGCCGACCAACATCGGTTTGGCGACATTGGGAAGCAATTTGATAAACCGCAATACTTCGCTTAACCCTGCGCCATCGCTGGCGCCTGTAGCATGACTCAGGAAATCCGTAATGTCGTTGCCGGCTGTGAAAACGCCTTCGGACCCAAAAAGCACATGCACCGACACGGCGTCATCGCGATCCCCTTCTTCAAGAGCATCGGACATGGCGCAATACATCGCTTGCGTGAGTGCATTCTTCTTTTGTGGGCGCACAAGCTCAACAACCTGAACGCCGTTATTCACGGCGCGTATGACATCTGCAGTCATAGAGTTTGTTCCAGTACTGTTTCAACGTGCTCGGACGTGACAGATTTGGCACCCTCCGTCACCACCTTGCCGAGTCCGCCGGCCGCTGGTAGCAGGTTCTCTGCATAGAACCGCGCAAGCGCAACCGCGCGCGGCTCAAATTCGCTCGCAATGGCACACTGCGCGAGATAGTGCCCCCCAACCGTCAGGCCAAAAAGCTCCAAATAGTTTGATGCACTGGCAAGAGCCGCTTCACGATCTGACTTTAAGGCTGACGCCATCCACATTGTGGCTTCACCCAGCGCATTTGACGCATCTTCAAGTCGCGCCGCCGTTTCTCCGAGGTCGTCGTTGTTGAGCGCATGAAGTGCAGCAACGCCGGCGCCGACTTCAGCCAAATAGTCTTTCATCACCGCACCTCCATCCAGTGGCAGCTTGCGGAAAATGAGATCAATGGCCTGAATGCCGTTGGTGCCTTCATAAATCGGTAGAATGCGCGCATCACGATAGTACTGTGCAGCGCCAGTTTCTTCGACAAAGCCCATGCCGCCGTGTACTTGAACACCAAGAGATGAAACCTTGCAGCCCACATCTGTTGAGAAGGCTTTGGCAATCGGCGTTAGTAGTGCAACCCGATTGGCCGCCGCCTGACGCTCCGCCTCTGTTTTCGCGTTGTGCATGACGTCGGTCTCACGCGCAACAACAAAACAGATACAGCGCGCGGCCTGTGTCAGTGAAGACATGGTCAACAACATGCGGCGCACATCGGGGTGCACGGCGATCGGATCCATGTCCGTATTGGTTGAATTCAACGCACGGCCTTGCTTGCGTTCCAGTGCATAGACAAGAGCCCGCTGCCGGGCGCGTTCTGCAACTGCCACCCCCTGCACACCAACAGCAAGCCGCGCAGCATTCATCATGATGAACATCGTTGCTAGCCCACGATTCTCTTCACCAACGAGATAACCGACTGCTCCGTCTTTTTCTCCAAATTGCATGACGCATGTCGGACTGGCGTGAATACCAAGCTTGTGTTCAACGCCTGTGCATACAAGATCGTTGCGAGCGCCTTTCGATCCATCCGCGTTGACCACATATTTCGGCACGAGGAACAGTGAAATTCCTTTTGTGCCACTAGGCGCATCCGGCAGGCGTGCCAACACCATGTGAATGATGTTCTCTGCCATGTCGTGCTCACCATAGCTGATAAAAATCTTGGTCCCGAAGACGCGGTAAGTACCGTCCGCCTCGGGCACGGCCTTGGCTTTGACGGCATTGAGATCAGAACCGGCCTGTGGCTCGGTTAAATTCATGGTGCCAGTCCATTCACCCGAAACCATCTTTGGCAAGTACGTCTCTTTGAGAGCATCAGAGCCGGCCGTGTGTAAGCTATCAATGGCCCCATTGGTCAACAGTGGACAGACACCAAATGCCAGATTGGCGGAATTCCAAATCTCACAGACAGCCATTGCCACTGTGACCGGCAAACCTTGACCGCCATAGGCTTCCTCGCAGGGAAGCGATGTCCAACCCGCAGCGGCAAACTTAGTATATGCGTCCTTGAAACCATCCGGCGTAGTAACAACGCCGTTCTTGAGTTGAACACCTGAGCGGTCGCCGACCGTATTCAAAGGATCAAGAACTTCGGAAGCAAATTTCCCAGCTTCCAGCAGAATGGCATTCATCGTATTCTGATCGAGATCACCTAAGATCCCATCCGAGATCATTGCTTCCACACCCGCGGCACCCTTGAGCGCCAACAAGATGTCGTTTACTGGAGCTGCATATGTCATCGTAAATTCACCACCTCACTGGCAGTTGAAATCTCAAGACCTAGTCCTCGTCCGACCATACCGGCAATCTAAGTTTACGCAATGGTCAACTCGTAGCAACACAAAGCAATGTCCGTTCACAACCCTTCTCGCGATGCCATTTCGATGGCGGCAGACCACCTGCGCAATGGCCGACTTGTCGCGTTTCCAACAGAGACGGTCTATGGGTTGGGTGGTGACGCGACTAATGCTGAAGCTGTTGCGAAGATCTTTGCCGCCAAGTCCCGGCCTCGTTTTAATCCATTGATCATTCACGTCCCGGATCTCATCGCAGCAAAACAGTTTGGTGACTTTGGCGCATCGGCAGAAGCACTTGCACAGAACTTCTGGCCAGGAGCCCTAGCTCTGGTCGTTCCATTGCAGCAAAAATCCGAAATCGCTGACTTGGTGACAGCTGGGCTTGATACAATTGCCATCCGTGTTCCAGATCACCCGATTGCCCAACAACTCTTGCACGCTGTTGGGCGACCTCTTGCGGCACCTTCAGCCAATCGATCTGGAGCTGTTTCTCCAACACGTGCCGATCACGTGGCCGCAGACCTTTGTGATGAGGTGGCAATGATCCTGGATGGTGGAGCAACACCATTTGGTATTGAAAGTACCGTCGTTTCAGCAATAGGAAACGACGTTATGCTTCTACGTCCGGGTGCCGTTTCAAGACAGGACATAGAAGTCTTGGACGACATACAGTTGAGCCAACCCCGCAACCCAGATTCGAAAGTGCGATCGCCTGGCCAGCTCCAAAGTCACTATGCGCCGCAAGCCCACGTGCGGCTGAATGCAACATCTGCTGAACCTGGTGAAGCGTTGTTAGCTTTTGGACCGAACGTACCGGTGCATCACGGCGCGATGCTGAATCTCAGCCCAACCGGAGACATTGTTGAAGCCGCTGCCGGCTTGTTTTCTGCCTTGCGCGAGCTTGACCAAACGGGTGTGGCAACCATCGCAGTGATGGAGGTCCCGAAGGACGGTCTTGGTGAAGCGATCAACGACCGTCTTAATCGAGCGGCAGCGCCTCGATCATAAGTCTTGGCAATCTTTGCAGCTCTCGTCTGAGCCGGTTAGGTTTTCCCCATCGCCCTAGTTGCTCTATGGTCCAGAAACTCAACCCTGCAAACCTGCCCCAATTGACCTATTCATGTCCTACTCTGCCCCACCCCTCGCTGAACCTTCATCAGAGGTGATTGCCCGCCTTGTCGCACTTGTTGGTGAACAGCATGCTTTCACCAATCCCAGTGACCAAGCACCGTACCTGACGGAGTGGCGTAACCGCTATCATGGCAAAACACCCGTTGTCTTGAGACCAGGAACAACAGAAGAAGTCAGTGAAATCCTGAAAATTGCGAACCAGGAACATATTGGCGTTGTGGCTCAAGGCGGCAATACAGGCCTTGTTGGTGGGCAAATTCCACGCGAAGCACATGCCGACATTGTGCTGTCTGTCCAGCGTTTGAACCGCTTGCGACGGCTGGATAAAGACGACCGCCACATGATTATCGAGGCAGGTGCCACACTAAGCGCAGCCCATGACTATGCACATGAAGCCAATTTGCAATTTCCCCTGCGCCTCGCCTCTGAAGGCAGCGCTTCAATTGGTGGGTCCATAGCAACAAACGCCGGTGGTGTGCATGTTTTAGCTCATGGGTCGATGCGCGCACTGACATTGGGCGTCGAAGCCGTACTCGCCAATGGCGATGTTTGGGATGGACTAAGAACGCTCAAAAAGGACAACACTGGATACAACCTTAAAGACCTAATGGCTGGTTCAGAAGGCACACTTGGCATTGTGACAGCAGCAGCGTTGAAGCTTGTCCCTCTCCCAGCCGGCGTGGCCACAGCCATGATTGGGGCTGAAACTTTGGCCGATATTGGCGAGATCTTTGCTGCGCTATCAGCTGCGGCCGGCAGCAATCTCATTGCCTTTGAGTTTATGTCTGCCCGCGCATTCGACTTTGTCGTCCAGCACATGCCAGAAAGCCGCGCCCCCTTTGCCAAGTCCTATCCATGGACCGTTCTGATCGACGTTGCCAGCTGCCAAAGCGAAGATGTAGCCCGTGAAACGCTAGAGCAATGCCTTGCAGATCGCAGTGTTTCGCCACGCTTGCGCGATAGCGCGCTTGCAGCAACTCAAACCCAGGCTCAAGATCTTTGGCGTTTACGAGATGGCGTATCGGAAGCACAGAAATATGAAGGCGGCAGCATCAAACACGATATCTCAATTCCGATTGGGCGCATTGCAAAGTTTATAGCCGCTGCAGACGCTATCGTGGCCAAGGTGTGTCCTGGTGCTCGGCCTTGCCCGTTTGGTCACTTTGGGGATGGCAATATCCATTACAATGTCTCGCAACCGGAAGGCGCAGACACTGCGCAGTTTCTCGAACGTTGGAATGAGATCCAAGACGCTGTGCATGCTTTGGTGACTGAGTTCGATGGATCCATTTCTGCAGAGCACGGTATCGGCATTATGAAACGCGACGCGCTCAAACGAGCGAAAAGCGATGTCGAACTCAACATGATGCGCGCGATCAAGACAGCGTTGGACCCCAACGGCATCCTAAATCCTGGGAAGCTTTTATAAGCTGTATGACTCGCCTACCAAACACCACGCGTCATA
The DNA here is from genome assembly GCA_022600335.1 of Alphaproteobacteria bacterium. Classification (GTDB taxonomy): domain Bacteria; phylum Pseudomonadota; class Alphaproteobacteria; order Rhizobiales; family Hyphomicrobiaceae; genus JAHZKN01. Next base: position 818 of record JAHZKN010000025.1, on the reverse strand, counting down.
CCGGTGAGCACGTATGACCACAACGTCGGTGGGAACCACTGCTTAGATGGTAGGTCAACATGTTTTGGATTAAGCCGACCGCACAACGCATCATCCAACGCTTGGGCAAACAATGGCAGCGCATGCGCCGCCTGAACATGTTGATAGGTGGCAATGGTGTCGGCGTTGGTGAAGCTGACAGGCGTTTGATAAAGGACACTGCCGGTATCAACGCCCTGATCCACCAAATGGATCGTCACCCCAGCATTTTCCGGGTCTCCTGACGCAAGCGCCCAGTAGCCTGGGTGCTGGCCTCGATACTTAGGATTAATGCCCGCATGATAATTGATGAATGGCGCATCGACGGCAGCCAATGTTGCTGGTTTAAGAATCCGGGTGCCATAGACGGCCACCACATCCGGCTTGAGCTGACGCAGTAAACCACGGCATGCTTCGGAATTAACCGAAGGCACGTCATACACAGTGAGACTGCGGTCCGGGGTCGCGTTCAGACCGTATCGGCACCAGATTTCCCGCGTCCGAACCTCACCGGGAAACAATAGTCTTTGCGCTAAGCCAAACGCCGTTTGCCCGAGTGCCTGCGGCCAGCCCAGGAGACGCGCGCGGCGCGCAATCACAGCGGACTTTGTTTCCAGTGCCTCGCGGATCACCGTCAACTCTCCTAAGCGTGCACTCAGTCCATTAACGATAATCTCAGCAAGCGGCCCACCCGATACCAATACGACGATGCGGCTTGACGTTGTGTCGGCCGCTAGATCGTCGAAGTTAGCCAATGTTGCGTTTTTGGCCATGAGTGCGCTCCAATCTGCCAAACTCAG
>JAHZKN010000256.1 GCA_022600335.1 Alphaproteobacteria bacterium | reverse complement strand
TGCATACGCGGGCCGAGTGCGGCGCGAAGGCCGTTGGCGTAGTCATCGACCTTTTCGGGATCGTCAACAAACAGCTCGAGCACATCCACATCTTCTGGCTTGGAAAAGTACCGTTGTGCTTCTGCAAGCGGCATGAAAATCATTGTCTTATCGTATTCCGACATGCCGAGCTCAAACACGGCAGCAATGGGATACGACTTTGATCGCGGAGCCGTTCCAAATGGCGTCGCCGCCCCGCGCGGACTGATCAACGTGATCTGATCACCGACATTCACGCGCAGCGCATGCGCTAAGCGGGTGCCAATCGCAACGCCGCGTTGGCTATCAAAGCCGTCAATGGTGCCAAATCGAATGTTTCTGGCGACAAGATTGACCGCCTTAATATCCGCCTCACGCATCCCACGCACAATGGCACCCAGAGCTTGAATGCTGGACGACACCATAATCTGCCCTTCAATCAACGGAAGGGCTTTCTTGACGCCAGCAACGGACGTCGCTTTTTTGACGTAGTCGGGATAGTCGGTGAATTGATCTCCAACCTTGTAGACCACCATGTGGCCATTGAGACCAAGAATTTTATTGAACAGGTCTTTGCGAAATCCGTTCATCACAGCCATGACAATGATCAACGTGGCAACACCCAGCATGATGCCAAGAAACGAAAACCCAGCGATCACCGATATAAACCCTTCTTTGCGCCGGGCACGCAAATAGCGCCCTGCGAGTAGCCATTCAAAGGGTGCAAACGATTTTGTGTCCGCCACTGCCGTCATACTCAATTCCTCATGCGGCTCAATGCCGGCCCACGCCTCAGCTCTCAGCGCAATTTCCGTGCACACGTCTAAGCAAGGATGCGCGTGCGTTTTACCTCAGCCACAATATGATTGATGGCCGTCTCAGGAGTCAGGCTTTCTTTTTCACCGGAGACCCGCGACTTGATTTCAACCGTGTTTGACTTCACACCCTTCGGTCCCACAACAATCTGCAGCGGAATGCCAATAAGATCCATGGTTGCAAATTTGCCCCCCGCCCGCTCATCGCTATCATCCACAAGAACGTCGATCCCGGCTTGCTCCAACTTGGTATGCAGTTCCGCACACACGCCATCTGTTGCCCCATCGCCAGCCTTCAGATTAATCACCGCGACTTCAAAGGGCGCAACTGGCATTGGCCAGCGAATACCATTGTCATCATGATTGGCCTCAATAATGGCACCGGCAAGCCGTGACACACCAACACCATAGGAGCCCATTTCAACTGTGGCCATTTGCCCATCAGGGCCTTGAACCCGACAGTCCATCGGTTTTGAATATTTTCTGCCAAAGAAGAAAATATGACCGACTTCAATCCCGCGCGCAGAAACCTGTGCCGAACTCGGCACCTCTGCTGCAAAGCGCGCTGGATCATGCATGTCTTCCGTTGCTGCATACTTCGAGGTCCATGCGGTCATGATCGGTTCAAGATCACCGTCGTAGTCCGTATCGACCGGTGGAATTTCCCCTTCAATCAAATCGCGATGGCAGAACACTTGGCTTTCACCGGTCTCAGCCAGAATGATAAATTCGTGTGAAAGATCGCCGCCAATCGGACCGGTGTCTGCTTTCATTGGAATTGACCGTAATCCCATGCGTGCAAACGTGCGCAGATAAGCAGCAAACATGCGCTGATAGGACTTGCGCGCGGCTTCCGGGGAGAGATCAAACGAATAGGCGTCTTTCATCAGAAATTCGCGCCCGCGCATTACGCCGAAACGCGGCCTGATCTCATCGCGAAACTTCCATTGAATGTTGTAGAGGTTTTTCGGCAGATCTTTATAGCTCTTGACGCTGTCGCGAAAGATCGAGGTGATCACTTCCTCTGCGGTTGGTCCAAATAACAGATCGCGCTTATGACGGTCTGTGATGCGCAGCATTTCTTTGCCGTAGGCTTCATACCGCCCACTCTCCCGCCACAGATCAGCCGGTTGGATAGTTGGCATCATCACTTCAACCGCGCCAGCGCGGTTCTGCTCTTCGCGCACGATTTGCTCAATTTTTTTTAGCACCCGAAGTCCGAGAGGTAGCCAGGAATAAATGCCAGCCGCACACTGCTTGATCATGCCAGCCCGCAACATCAATTGATGAGAGACAATCTCTGCTTCCTTGGGCGTCTCACGCAGCACGGGCAGAAAATAGCGGGAGAGATACATGAAGGCCTAGCCTGCAAAGGGATAGCTTTTATGGTCGGCTGCAACAGATACGCATGTTGGCAAGGCTTAGCGGCATTGCCAGCGCCTCACACCTCGAATCTGAGCGACTACAAACCACCGCGCTCATACCGGGGATTGCCGCCAAGAGCAATCCTCACAACGCCAGCAACGCCGGGACTTCGCCTCTAATCGGCAAGAATGCGTGGTTTGGTGGATCTTAGGGCACAGGTGGTGTCGGTGGCCGTGACAGCCAGCTCGTCTGCAGGGCGTACCATAGAACACAAAATACAACCGTTGCCACCACGGTATTGATTAAAAAAATTTTGCCAATGCGTGCACGCGCCGGCGCACTTTCCGGAGTTCCTGGCACTACCGTCCCATCTTCGCTTTGCGTGCGTACACCAAATGGGAGGACCAAAAACAAAGTCAACCACCAGGTCACGAAATAGAACGCAACGGCTAATGTCCAATCCATGACAGAAAGCTCCTCGCCGGTCGACAAACCTCGTTAGCTAGGCTTGTTCAAGTTCGGTCAGTGTGCCGCAAAAATCTTTCGGGTGCAGAAAAAGCACTGGCTTACCATGAGCACCCGTTTTCGGTTCGCCATCGCCAAGCACACGGGCTCCTTGTGCCTTTAGTCGATCACGCGCTGCAAGAATATCATCGACCTCATAGCACACATGATGAATGCCACCGTTTGGATTCTTTTCCAAAAACTTGGCGATCGGAGAATTGTCTCCCATCGGCTCCAACAACTCAATCTTTGTGTTCGGTAGCGTGATAAACACGACCGTGACACCGTGCTCTGGTTGTGGCAACGGCTCTGTCACTTCAGCTCCAAGTGTGTCGCGGTACACCGCTACGGCCGCGGCAAGATCCTGTACTGCAATCGCAACGTGATTAAGGCGTCCAATCATAGATCACGTGTCTCCTGATAGAGTGAAAACCAAGTTGGCACTGTCTTTCGTTGAGGAATAGAAGCACACGCCAGGTGCTTACTCATCCTCAACGAGATTGATAATAACTTTGACAATTGGCTTTTTACCCCAGACTTCCCGAATTTCCGAGCGGACCGCACGCCGCACCGCTTCACCAAATCGCTCGGGATCCCGTCGTTTTGCACGCGGTAGGCTCGATATCACGCCCTCGACAGCGTCAAGCGCCACATCGAACATCGCGACACCATCGCCATTGTCCTCTGGTACCCCGTCCAGGACGATTTGCGGATCCGTTATCACCTCACCATCGCGTTCAATCGCAAAGCTCACCATAACAATTCCAGCGATTGCGAGTTGACGCCGGGCGCGCACCGGGCCCTCATTGGAGGGCACAATGAGTTTTCCATCGCGGAACAAACGCCCAACCGGAAAGTCATCTATGACCTTGCTACCGCCAGGCGCTAATCGCACCAAGGTGCCATTCTCCGGAGACATCACATCTTCAACATTGCAGTCCCGTGCCAGGGCTGCGTTGGCCGAAAGGTGGCGCGCCTCGCCGTGCATGGGCACCACGACCTTAGGTTTGAGCCAATCATACATCTGGCGTAGTTCATCACGACGCGGGTGGCCGGTGACATGCACTAGCGCATCGTCGTCAGTGACAAGCTGACAACCCCGCCGCACCAAGTCATTTTGTATGCGCCCAACTTCGCGTTCATTTCCAGGAATAGTGCGCGAGGAAAAAATCACCATGTCGCCTTTGGCCAGACTGATATCACGATGTTCTCCAGCGGCAATGCGCGCTAGAGCAGCACGCGATTCCCCTTGACTGCCAGTGACGAGGCAGACGACTTCACCGCGGCGATAGTCACCAAATGATTGTTGGTCGGAGTAGGAAAAGCCTTCCGGTAAATAACCAGTCTCAATAGCCACTTGAATGTTTCGATGCAGCGCCTGGCCGGCGATGACCAAATGTCGTCCTGCGCGTCGCGCTGCTGTCCCGACGGCTTTAATACGTGCAATATTTGAAGCAAAAGTTGTAACAACGACGCGATTTGGGGCCTCTTCCACC
>JAHZKN010000255.1 GCA_022600335.1 Alphaproteobacteria bacterium | reverse complement strand
GACACTGGATTCAGATGAAGATAATGAATTTTATCGCAAGCTCGCCAAAGCTTGCATGGTAGTTTGGACGACGACTCCGTGGACGCTCCCTGGCAATAGGGCAATTTCTTATTCACCAAACATCTCTTACGGCTTGTACGAAGTTACTGGGGCACCTGAAGACAATTGGGCCCAGAAGCATGACCTCTTGATCCTAGCGGATGACCTAGCAAATTCTGTTAGTGGCGCTGCTAGAATAGAAGAATTGGAACGGATCGGCCCAGTAGATGTGAGCAAGATCCACTACTGCTCCCACCCACTTAAGAAACTTGGCTACGGTTTCCAAGTGCCGCTCCTAGCTGGTAGCCACGTCACCGATGATACCGGCACCGGCTTTGTGCACACCGCACCTGGCCATGGCGCGGACGACTACATCATCTGGATGGAGCATAAGGCAGTCTTGGACCGCGACGGCATCAAAACATCAATCCCGTTCACCGTCGATGGCGACGGTGTTTATACCGACCAAGCGCCTGGCTTCGCCGGTAAGCGTGTGCTGAAAGAGAACGGATCAAAAGGCGATGCCAACGATGCCGTCATCAATGCCCTTGCAGATGCTGGTAACATCATCGCGCGGTCTCGCCTCAAGCACCAATATCCGCACTCGTGGCGGTCGAAAAAACCGGTCATCTTCCGCAACACACCGCAGTGGTTCATTGCGATGGATAAGCCACCGCTTGCAAGCGACAACCATTCGCTGCGCGAACTCGCCCTTGCGGAAATCAAAAAAACAAAATGGGTGCCAGCAGGCGGGCAAAACCGCATCACCGGCATGATAGAAAACCGTCCCGATTGGGTGGTGTCACGTCAACGCGCCTGGGGCGTGCCAATCACCGTATTCCGCAACCCAAAAACGGATGAAATTATCCCCGGTCCAACGTTTGACAAATCGGACGCACTCATCGCGCGCATTGAAAAAGCCTTCCATGCGGAAGGCGCGGACGTGTGGTTCCGCGCCGGTGCCAAAGAAAAGTTTCTCAAAGGTCTGGTCGACAATCCGGATGAATGGGAACAGGTGCGCGACGTGCTCGACGTGTGGTTTGATTCCGGCTGCACACATGCCTTTACACTGGAAGATGGCGACGCGTTTCCTGGTCTCCAGGGCATCAAACGCGCCAACGACGGCGGCAATGACAGGGTGATGTATCTGGAAGGCTCGGACCAGCATCGCGGCTGGTTCCATTCCTCTTTACTTGAGAGCTGCGGCACCCGTGGCCAAGCCCCCTATGATGTCGTCGTCACACACGGATTTGTGCTCGATCCCAAGGGGCAAAAGATGGCTAAGTCGGTCGGCAACGTTGTTGCCCCGCAAGACGTTATCAAGCAATCAGGTGCCGATATTCTCAGGCTCTGGGTTGCGGCCTCTGATTACTCCGATGATCTGCGCATTGGCCCAGACATCTTGAAGACGTTCATGGAGACCTACCGCAAACTGCGCAACACACTACGCTGGATGCTGGGGGCCCTTGGGCATTTTGAAGACGCCCAGCGCGTTGCCTATAACGACTTGCCGGAACTTGAACGGTTGATGCTGCATGAACTGTCGCGCATCGACGAAGAAGTGCGCGCCGCCTATGGCGAATATGACTTCCGCAAAGTCGTGGCCGCTCTGGCCCCGTTCCTCAACACGGACTTGTCCGCCTTCTATTTTGATATTCGCAAGGACACGCTCTATTGCGAAGCCTATTCGAGCAAAGGCCGTCATGCCGCATTAACGGTGATTGATCACATCTTCACAGCCGTCACGCACTGGCTGGCCCCTATCCTTTCGTTCACAGCGGAAGAAGCCTGGCTGATCCGAAATGCAGATGACGCGGGCTCCGTACATCTCCAACCCTTCCCCGAGATCCCAAACACCTGGCGCGATGATGCCTTAGCCGCCAAGTGGGAGACCATCCGCACCGTCCGTCGTGTGGTCACCGGCGCGTTGGAAATTGAGCGCGCCGAAAAACGCATGGGCTCCAGCTTGGAAGCCGCACCTGAAATCTACATCAAAGACAAAGGTGTGTTTGCGGTCATCAACACGCTCGACAAGCAAGACCTCGCCGACATCTGCATCACCTCCGGTGTTAAGGTGATCAACAAAGCGCCGCCAAGCGATGCCTTCGTACTGCAAGACGTGCCAGGCGTCGGTGTACTGCCGAAAAAAGCAGACGGCAAAAAGTGCGCCCGCTCGTGGCGCATCACCTCCGATGTTGGTGTTGACCCACGCTATCCGGATCTCTCCGCGCGTGATGCAGCCGCTGTTGCCGAATTTGATGCCATGAATGACGACACAGTGGGGGCTGACACATGACCGAGACCCCATCATCCATGTCATCTCAATCTCCAACCGGCTGGCTGTGGGCTGGGCATGCCAAACCGGGCCTCATCGCGGCCGTCCTCACCCTTGTCATCGACCAGGCCCACAAGCTCTGGATGCTGCTTTGGGTCGGCATCCAAGAAGGCCACCGCACCTCGGTTCTGCCGTTCCTGGATATCGTCTACGTCAGGAACACCGGCATCAGCTATTCGCTGCTTGATGGCTCCAGCACCGCCTGGCAGTTGACGCTGTCCGGATTTGCAACCGCTGCCGCGCTCGGTCTTTGGATCTGGCTCGTCCGGGGGCAGCACAGCAAAATTATGATTGTTTCTCTGGGACTTATCATTGGTGGCGCCATCGCCAATGCCATCGATCGGCTGTGGCTCGGCGGTGTCGCGGACTTTTTCTCACTGCATGCCTATGGCATCTACTGGTACATCTTCAACCTGGCCGACGTGGCTATAGTTGCTGGGGTAACCGGGCTCCTATATGATTCCTTCATCGCGAGTCGTAATGACGCCGCAAACTCGACATAACCCATTGAAGTCATAACGCTTTGAGGATGGGACCAATCCGGGGGGACGGGCAGACATGATACTTGCCCTTTTCAGCTTCGCCCCCGCATAGACCGTTGTTGTTGGGAGACGACACATCATGCGTAGCTTCGCCCGTACATGGACTCTTGCTGCCGCGCTTGCAGCTGGCCTCATGGTCTCTGGCTGCGGCTTTGGCGTCGATGATGTTGAGCTCAATGGCGGAATTTTTGATGCACTCGGCGTTGGCTCAAATTCCCAAAAAGTGGCCCGCGACGACGTGAAGCTCAAGCCGCGTGCGCCTTTGGTGTTGCCACCTGGTGTCGAACGCCTACCTGAGCCTGGGACATCGATTGCGGCAGCCGATCCAAATCTTCTAACCATTCAAGACCCAGATCAAATAGCTACCAAAAGCCAAGCAGAGCTCGAAAAAGCTCAGCAAGAATATTGTGACAAACATTACAATGAGTATCATCAAGGCAGCGAGTTCGTGAACGGGCCGTTGGGCCCATGCCGCAAGTCGGTGATGACCTCCATCAAAAAGTGGAACGCCGAGCCCTAGGGTTTGCCGGGCCTGAAATCCACCATCTCGCCACACACCCTTTAGCCACACACAGCATCATCAACTGGGCGCAAAAAAATGCACAGATTGCTCGTGCAAAGATGCGCGCTTGTTTGAGATTTTCTGATCTCTCGGCCAACATTTCTTGATAGGCGGTTGCGGTCCGTTAACAGTGCTCAACCAACAAATTTTGAGAAAAAGTTGGTGAACACTGCCGGATCTGCCGCTGTGGTGCGCAAATGAACACCTTGTCATTTGACAT
>JAHZKN010000254.1 GCA_022600335.1 Alphaproteobacteria bacterium | reverse complement strand
GGTCTCAACGTTGATCGTGATGAAATCAAAATCGGCCGTGAAGTTGGTCGCTTCAGTCACCTGCGTTTAAGAGTCTTTGACAACGATGTCTTTGTGCGTGATGTGCGCATTGATTATGACGACGGCACAAAACAGTTTGTGCCGTTTTCCACCACGATCAAAAAGGGAAAAACATCAGAGTGGTTCGAAGTACGTGACGCACGCTTTATCGATAAAATCGTCCTGCTCTATCGCTCGAAACCTGGCCGCAACACAAAGGCACGCATTGAAGTCACGGGGCAGTACGCCAAGAACTGGCTCGACCCAGCTGGGGATGGGCGCAAGTACAATGACGGCTGGGTGCTACTCGGCGCGGAAACGGCCGGATCTATAGGCTATGATACGGACACAATTTCTGTTGGGCGCAATAAGGGCGGCTTCAGCGAGTTGCGCCTCAACGTCCGCGACCGGTCAATAACCTTGCGCGAATTGCGCGTTGTTTATGCCAATGGCCGCAAAGATGTCTTCAAGCTGACTAAGCGGGTCGACCCTGGGCAAACTGTTGGCCCTCTTGCCTTGGCCCAGGGCAAGACAGCAATTCGCAAGATTGTCGCCAAATATCGTTCTCGGTTGTTCTTTGGCAAGGGCAAAGGCACCGCCGTCGTCGAAGTTTGGGCGCGCCATTAAATTAAATGAATTCAATTCGTTACAATTCATGTGCGCATCGCACAATTGGCGGTGCTAGGCGCGCGCAGGCGGCGATTAGGTGCCACAATCTAAATGCTCTTTTCGTTTGCAACCGTCTTTTTTTAAGCACGCCCCTCATCTAAGGTCCGATCAAACCGAATGTCGGCGTTTTTTGACCAGGGCATCGGACACCGTCGCACGCGGTCAATCCTAGTCGATTGAGTGCAGTGCATTTGTAACATCTGATCCCAGGAGGCACACCGTGCTGCGTCAGATCCTCATTGCTTCCTTCGCCGCGATCGTGGCTGCTTCTCCAGTCGCTGCCCAGAAAAAAATCGAAATTCCAGGCCTTGGCACTATCTATTTTGGTGGCGGCGGACAGCGCCAAAGAGTTGACCCAAGGCGTATCGATCCCCGCTTCAAAGTGCTAGATCGCAAACGCAATTTCAATGATGAGCGCCGCGTGGTGTTCGATGTCGGCCGCAATCAAGGCCGGTTTAGTCAATTGCGGCTCCGCGCAACTGGCAAGGTTGCGCGCATCACAGGGCTAGAGGTCGTGTTCGGCAACGGCCGCTCGCAGGACATAAAAATTTACGAACCAATTTATCCTGGCCAAGTGTCAGAGGCGTTAGACTTGACGGGCGACGCCCGTGGCATTCGTCGTGTGATCATCACCAAGCGACCAACATGGCAACGCGAACGCGGTTCTATTGAATTACTTGGTTTGCCCGAAGACGTCCGGTCCAAATTTGATGTGTTGGGAACGGAACGAATTAACCGCAGATACCGCGATGTTGTTTTTGATTCACTCCCCCGCAGAGATCGCTTCGATGAGATCCGCCTCAAAGCGCTGGATCGGCCAGTTCGCATCGACGACGTTGTCATCGTATTTGGCAACGGCAAACGACAACGCGTTGATGTCGATCAGCGGCTGCGGGCAGGCGAGTCGACGAAACCCATCTCCTTAGCTGGACGCTCAGCGCGCAATATTGATCGTGTTCGCGTTGATATTGACCGCATCAGAGGCCGACGGGGCCGCTTACAACTGCTTGCCCGTAGCGATCGGGACACACGACGTCCTCGGGCATCTGCACAAAAGCAGGTTCCAAAAGACTGGGTCTTGTTTGGTTCAGAAACGATCGGGTTCCGGGGTGAACGCCATGTCATCCCCATCGGCAAAGATGCTGGTGTCTTTGATCGCGTCACGTTCCGTGCCCTGCGCAATGACATCGAAATCCGTGATGTCACCATTGTCTACGGCAATGGCGTGCGTGACCGCGTTGATGTCGATTTGTTGGTTCCTGCCGGATATGGCACGCCACCAATTGATCTTAAGAGCAGACGTGGCAAGGGCCGGCACATTCGCCAAATTGTGGTCAGGTATCGTGCCGATGTTCGCAATCGACGCAAGACGGCTCAGCTGCAGGTCTTTGGTGAATACGCTGATGATTGGCTGCGCGAAAGCGAGCGGCGTGCTGGACGCGGCAATAAATGGGTCCTTCTTGGTGCCCGCAAAGCCGGCATGTTCTCGAAGGACGATGACTCCATTCACGTTGGCAAACGCTTTGGCCGGTTTAGAGCTGTGAAAGTTCGTGTACGAAAAGAGAAGGTTAAGTTGTACGGCATGACCGTTACCTATGAAAATGGAACAACAGAAGCCGTGCCGATTTATGGCAAGCTGCGCAACGGCCAGTCGAGCCAGCCGTTTGATCTCAAGGGTCGCAAGCGGTTCATCCGCCGCGTCGACCTGAGGTACAAGACAAGCTTTAACCTTGGCGGCAGTGGCACTGTTGAGGTGTGGGGCCAGCGCTAGGCCAAGCTGCACCAGGTTACAACTGAAACTAATATCAAACCGCCGGCCTGACCTGAGGCCGGCGGTTTCTTTCGGTCGGTGCTTTTTGTGAAAGGTTCTGCCACCTGATCCTATGTTAGCGCACAAACCGATTGGGAACGATGAGGCGGACGTCATCGCCCGAACCGATGACGTCCGGGCAGATCGCCAGCGGATCACCGTCCGCCTGTGCCTCAAGATCGGCGCGCGGACCCTTGATGCGAATGTCTCGCCCGCTGACTACGGTCATCTGCGGCGCACTTTCAATTTGACCCGTAGCAAGTGCCAACAGTTGACGCATCCGAACCCAGCGCGATGACGAGTGAAAGACGACGACTTCGAAGGGTCGTCGCGTTAAACCAGCATTCGGTGCCATGCGAAACCCACCGCCATAGTGACGGACGTTGGCAACCACCACCCATCCGGCTGTGTAGTCTGTGCCATCAATTGAGATCTGAAACTGGGGTTGGCGCTTGCACAGTGCCCAGAGCACCGCAGGACCATACGCTGCCTTGCCCAACCAAATCTTGAGAGAGTGATTGAGACGGTTGATGACACAGCCGTCAAAACCAAGTCCAACCATCAACAGAAACGGCTCTGACCCCGCGCGACCGGAATGCACAACAATCTCCGGTCCAGCGATCAGTACATCCGCGATCAAAGACGGTCGCAGTCGCAACGCAATTTCATGTGCCAGGACATTGCCGGTGCCGTTTGGGATGATCCCGAGGGGGATAGATCGACCGGCTTCAGTGGTCAGCAAACGGCGCACAGTACCGTCACCGCCCGCAGCGATTACGGCATCGAATTTTTCAAGTTCGTGTTTGTTGTCTAACAGGCTCTGGCGATCATCGTTAAGCGGCGTCACGGAACAACCGCGGCTAACCAGTTCTTTGACAACAGCATCGATACGTTCTTGGCGGCCACGCCCTGCTGTCGAATTGGAGACCAGCAAAAAGTGCGTGCGCATCTTTGAACCTCTGAATTCGACCACCTGGCCACGCCATCAATCTGCCAGGAAACCCCAACCGGCCACGGTTGAGCAGCTGCTGCGTCTCCCTGGGGTTTGGGCCAGACGCAGAGCTCCAGCTTAAACAAGACCCAAGAAAAAGAGCCTCTAGCACAGCGCTAGAGGCTCTTGATCACACTGCAATCACCAGTCCTTCACGTGCCACAGACACCGCAACCGCCAAAGGGGCTTGCAGGACGACAACGAGAAGACCGGCCAATCGCTGTTACCGAGACCCCAACCGCTCTTTCAGGTCCTTAGCGGCACGGAAGGCCACCTTCTTGGAGGCTTTGATCTTGATGGTCTCGCCTGTTGCAGGGTTACGACCCATGCGTGCTGGACGCTTGCGAACCTGCAGGATGCCAAGACCGCCAATGCGAATTTTGTGACCCTTTTTCAGGTGCGCTGCCATGGCCTCAACCAGATCTTCAAGGATCTCAACGGATTGCTTCTTCGGCAGTTCGTGCGCCTCCGCAAGCTCTGCCGCCAGATGGCGAAGGGTGGTGGTTTCAATCTTCTTTGCAGCGCCTGCCTTCTTAGCTTTTGACTTTGCCGGTGCTTTTCTAGCTCTTAATGCCATTTGATTGCCCTCTATATCGAATCGAATTGCCGCGCGGATCATACATCGAATCTCTCAGAAACGACGCTATTAATAGGATTTCTTGGGTGTGTGGCCGATTTGTGCACACGCAATCAAGGATTACTCCACCGCCCCGCACGTTCTTATTTAAGGTAGCTGGCCATATGCCAAGTCTCCTCCCGGACACGAATATCTGCAACGATACGATCAATCAAGAGGCAGGTTCGCTGAAATAGATCTGAGCCGCGGCGATAATCCGCACCAGCAAAAAAGTCGACCCGGCCCGCTTCAAACAGATTGATGCACTTGGCCTGTGCGCCACCTGGTGGATGCACGGCGATGGCATGGCCGCCGTTTTTGCGCATCACTGCCATCGAAGGAACATCCGTATCACCGTCGCCAAAGTAGATCATGTTAGCAAACGGTACCGGTCTTAGCGCTTCATCCATATGTTCGTTGATGCTTTGCGCATGATCTTCAAGGCCCTTGTTGATGCGAAATAAGTACTGCGTTTTACCTGTATCTGTGATCACCCGCTTGGGATACGGCAACGCGTAGGCATCGAACCAATACTCGGATGCAAAGATATTGTGGAACTTTGAATAGATCGTCGTCCCTTCGATAATCTCAGACAATCCAGATGAAATCAGATAGTGGCGTAGCGTCACACCATGATCGCCTGCAACCGAGTGCGCATACTCTTCAATCTGTTGAAACCAGTCTTCGACACCAGGATAGAGTTCAACGTCGGCGCCTTGTGCAACCAGGTCATCGCGATCAATTCGAACACCAGCGGCCTTTGCCTTTTGATACATCAGATGCATGTAGGTGATGAGAACGTCAGCACCTTCTTGTTTTGAAATGCGATTGGCTTCTGCCCAAAACGCGCGCGCATCGACGCCAATTTTTGGCAGAAAGGCGTACTCTTGCATCGGCTTTGGCGACAACGTGCCGTCAAAGTCATAAACCAATGCAATGATCTTCTTGTCGTAGCTTGTTGCAGGACTAGCCGCACGACGGCTGGCCGACGATTTCTTGGTTTTGGGCTTGCTCTTCGCACGATTGCCAGATCTTTGCGACGGCTTGCTGGCAGCCCTCTTACTGCGGGCCGGTTTGCGACTAGTTTTTGATGACGCTGTTTTGGCCATGACCCTGATGTCCTTGTGATAACAATCGGCGTGGCAACAAACCGGATGTGTCTCGAAAGGTCGAGTAATTACGCCACAAAGCCTGATTCGATGGTGACATTGAAACGCCTCCGAACCCTCGACGTGCGCGTAACAGGGCGGAATGGCCCCAGTTGTGCATTTCTGAGGCGGTTTGCTTGACAAGCCCGCCGCAAACACCGCATGCGGCAGTGTCCTATCCACAGGCCCTGGTTCAGGGGTCCGCACACCGTCGGAAAGCCGCACACTGCTCATGACAAACCCATCTGACACAGCCTCCGATCGCCGGCGATTGATCACGCTGATCAAAACCCGTTCGTTTCAAACCGGCGATACTGTCCAACTGGCATCGGGTCGTAGCTCCAGCTTTTACTTCAACATGAAGCCAACCATGCTGCACCCGGAAGGGGCGCATCTCATCGGCGCGTTGATTGTCGACCAGTTGGGGGATCTCGAAGTGGACTATGCTGGCGGATTGGAAATGGGGGCAGTTCCAATTGCTGCCGCTGTCGCTGCTGTCTCGCATGCGCGGGGGCGGCCCATTCAATCATTCTTTGTTCGTAAACAGGCCAAAGAGCATGGCACGCGCAGCCTGGTGGAAGGTCTTGCGGCAGACGAAACCATGGCAGGAAAAAATGTTGTCGTTTTGGAAGACGTGACGACGACCGGTAGCTCGGCACTAAAGGCCGCTGACAACTTGACGGACGCAGGCGCCAACATCGTGCGCGTTGTCACCATTGTCGATCGCCAGGAAGGCGCCGGTAAAGCGTTCCAAGATGCCGGCTATGATTTCCAACCACTGCTGACGATTGAAGATTTTAAGGACTAAAGATTGCATGATTGGTCACGGGTTACGGCTTCCGAATTCTTAGACTCTGACCGTCAGCATCCCATGTCCACATCGGTTCGCCTGATTTCAAATGGACGCCACCGAGCCACCAATCTCGCACCATGATTCCAAACGCATCGCACTCACCGGCCACTACTTCCTGACCGACTGCTGTCAATCGTAACCGCTGGTTACGAAAGGCTTCATG
>JAHZKN010000024.1 GCA_022600335.1 Alphaproteobacteria bacterium | reverse complement strand
TTTGACATCCTTGAACAACGGTTGAGCCAGGCCCTTCTTACCAACACACATGCGCTAAAGACCCGCGCTATGCGCGCCAGCTCGCGCCTCAATCCAGCAAACCTCCGCCAAAGGATCACTCACGAGCATCAGCGTACGCAAACGACGTTCGCTCGGCTCAACCGGGCCCTCCACACCAGCATCGTCGCGCATCGTGCGACCCTTGATAGCCAGTCCAAGTTGCTCAACTCCCTTGGTTATCGCAACGTCCTTAGTCGCGGATACGCCATTGTCCGCAATGGCAAGGGACAGATGATAAGACAAGCCAGCGCTGTGAGCGCCAACGAAGTGATGGACATTGAATTTGCAGACGGCCATATCCCAGCAACCGCCAGCGCGCGTGCGCACGGTAATACGCCATCATCGCAATCACCGTCCGCTGGAACGCGCACCAAATCAGGAAAGCCGCGCGGCAAAGCAACTGGAAGTAGCGGGCAGGGGTCGTTATTTTGACACACGCATTCACTTCGTTTTCGAGATGATTTGCGTTTCTTTTGGCAAAGTGGCACTTAGCGGGGTGGCGCATTGCTGTTGCCAAAATTGGAAAGCCATAGGCCGCACGGTCAGCGTGAAAGCGAACGGATGAACAGGCTCGAAAAAATATTTGCAGCGTCGGGAGAGGCGAACCTGCGCTATCTCGATGGCGAGTTTCAAGTTATTGAAGCTGGCGACCACGTCCGCTGCGCAGTAACAGGCGAAAAAATCGAGTTGGCCAATCTCAAATATTGGAGCGTTGAATTGCAGGAAGCGTATGCATCTGCAGAGGTATCGTACCAACGATATCAGGACGTTTTTCAGGACTAAGCCGTTGATCAGTAAAAGACTTCGCACCGCGATCTGCTCGCACACCTCCCTCCATGTCAATTCAAAATCACAGCAAGTTCGTTATCAGTTTTGCGAACTGCTGGTGCTCGTCCGGCGCAAAAGTCAGGCTGATTGGGATGCCCTTTGACTTTCTCTTCAGCGCGCCGCGCGCTGCTTCATTATCCACCAAGCGCACCCAATCTTTTTCTGTTGTCACCAACGTGAGGTCTTGCTTTTCGGCGCGGCCGAGAATGTCTGTTGCCTGTTGATCTGAAAGTTCCTGATGATCACCAAACACAACCGTGTCCACAGTATCTGCACCCAGATGACGCAGGAGATCAAAAAATCGCTGCGGATTTCCAATGCCTGCGTAGGCAAGCACACGTGCGTTTCTAATCCACGCCGTATCCCCTGACACCAAAATGTTTGCGTGAAATACTGGGCCAGCAAATCCTTCAGGTCGAATTTGCTCTGCGCTTTGAACCGGCGCATCAGGTGCATGACTCCGAAATCCTTGATTGATCACAACCGCATCTGCCAAGGCAGTTTGAACTTTTAGCGGAGCACGCAAGGGCCCAGCGGGAATCACGCGTCCGTTGCCAAAGCCTCTCTGTCCATCGACAACCGCGATCACTAGATCCTTGTGCAGCGAAGCGTTCTGCAATCCGTCATCCATAACGATGACATCGAATTTCTCGTCGGATTGAACAATGGCATCTGCACCGCGGGCGCGGTCACGCGCAACCATCACCGGTGCCACTTTCGCCAGCAATAGTGGCTCATCACCAACGTCACGCGCTGTATGGCGCTTCTCGTCCAGCCAAATTGGACCGACGTGACTGCCGCCAAAACCGCGCGTCAGAAATGCCGGTTTACGGCCGGCATCTTGCACGATTTTTGCCGTGGTTAGGGCAAGCGGTGTTTTGCCTGTCCCGCCGGCCGTGAAGTTCCCAACACACACGACTGGACAGGCAACGCGCGCGCCGCTTCTTAAGGCACGATACCCAGCCACCCATCCATAGACATGGGCAAGTGGGGACAAAAGTCGTGCCCTCCAATCATCGCGGCCATACCACCACTGGGGTTCACTGAGAGGCACGCAGACGCTCCTCAGGTTCACGGGGCAGCAGGTCCAACAGCGCTTCCGTTGTCAAGGCGAGCGCACCCCCCAGCGCCTCAAGACACGTGTGACCGGCTTGAACCATGTTTGCCTGTGCTGCTCGGTCCGCCATCAGCTGAGCAACCGTGGCTGCGAGGTCTTCGCCGGAGGCGACCTCACGCACAGCACCGCAATTGATTAAAGCGCGGTATGCTTCTGAAAAGCTGTGTTGCGACGGACCCGTCAGAACAGCTGCTGACAAGCGCACGGCTTCAAGTGGGTTCTGCCCACCGTGATCAATAAACGAACCGCCAACGAACGCAATGTCGGTCAACGCATAGTAAAGTCCTAGCTCGCCAATGCTATCAGCAATGAACACGTCGCACGCCTCCGTTGGCCATTGACCGAGCGAGCGCTGCGCAACACGCAATCCCATGCTTTTTGCCATCTCAGCAATAGACGTGCCTCGCTCTGGATGGCGCGGGACAATGATCGTGCACAGATTGGGAAACGTTCGCTGTAATATGCGATGGGCTGCAACAACATGCTCATCCTCACCCGCATGCGTGCTCGCCGCCACAAAAATTTCTCGGCCGCGAAGGTGACGCCGAAACGTCTGCAACAGATCTTCGTCGAATGGTGGCGCTGGCGCATCGGCTTTGAGATTGCCAGCATCAATGACGTGTCGCGCACCGAGGTCAGCAAACCGACGCGCATTCACAGGGCTTTGCGCCAACACAAGGCGAAAGCGACTAAACAACGGTGCTGACAGCCCGCGATTTTTTCGCCATCGCTCATGGCTTTTTTTCGACATGCGGCCATTAACAAGAGCGAGCGGAACAGAACGCGCAGACGTTTCCAAAATCAGATTGGGCCAAATCTCACTTTCAGTGAAAACCGCCAAATCTGGCTGCCAGTGCTCAAGAAAGCGGCGCGCAAAAACGGGGGAGTCATAGGGCACGAACTGATGCACTGCGCGTGCGCCAAGACGCCCTTTAGCCAGCGCGGCTGACGTCACCGTGCCGGTTGTGAGCACGATGAAAAGATCATCTCGGTCTTTCAACATTTGCTCAATAAGGGGCAACACGGCATTGGCCTCACCAACGCTGGCGCCGTGGAACCACACCACAGTTGCGTCAGGGCGGGCAGTAGATGCGATGCCATAACGCTCCTCGCGGCGTGCGCGATCCTCTTTTCCGCGACGGGCCCGCTGCCTAAAAAGGATGGGCGCCAATGGGCGAACCAGTGTGGTAAACCCACGATAAAGTTTGAGTTTCACGCCAGGTTCCGGCAACGGTGCATCAACTGGCACAGCTGAAACTGGTGTTGCCGCGGTCGCATCGCCACC
Organism: Alphaproteobacteria bacterium; assembly: GCA_022600335.1. Lineage (GTDB taxonomy): Bacteria > Pseudomonadota > Alphaproteobacteria > Rhizobiales > Hyphomicrobiaceae > JAHZKN01. Next base: position 4,629 of record JAHZKN010000024.1, on the reverse strand, counting down.
CGACAGTCGATAGGCACGCGCGGTCACATCATTCAACGCCGTTTCAATGTCCTGTCGTTTCTGCTCTAGCACCGCACCGATTGCACGGTCAGGCACCCAAATCTTATCTCCCACGACACAGACCAGCTTCGAATAAGGTAGATTGATCGTCATACGGCTCCAGGTATTCAGCGCCTTGTAGCGCGACGTGGCCACAGCTACGGGGACCACCGGTCGACCAGATAACTTTGCCAACGTTGCAATGCCTGCTCCCGCGACACGTGCTGGTCCAGGTGGCACATCAGCGGTAATCACAACGGCACGATTTTCTTGCAAAGCACGGATCGCTTGGCGAAGGGCGCTAACGCCGCCGCGTTCTTTTTTAAATTTGCGGCCCTGCGATCCCGCACCGCGCGCAAGTTTGACGTTAAATGGTTTCAGCGCTTCTGCGATTACTTCGGCATCGCCGTGGCGCGCCACAACGGCCTCTGCTTCAAACCCTTCGGGTTGTAGAGCAGCGACCATCATGAATTGGCCATGCCAAACGGCAACAATCGGCGGGTATTCTTCTAAGATCAGAGATTGCGCGTTGGGTGGGTCCATCACAATCTCAGAGGTTTTCAGCACAAACCGCGTAAAACGCGCCAATTGGCGGCCGGCGGCACGCGCAATCTGTTTCTTTCGACCCGACGAAAGTGCCATTTTTATCAAAGGCCTCATTCGAATGCCCCTGCTTTCGCAAGAGAAAGTCAAGGGAACCGCTTGCCGGAGCTTCCTATAGCGAATATCTAACCGTTGCAAACGGGCCTGCGAACCGCCTGGCCATTAAATCGCCACTGCAGACTCGTTCGTCGCAGGACACACTCACTTGAGTCGATTCAAATACCCGATGCCCAACTCTACCGGTAAAGTGCGGCGCACTTATAAACAAGCAAAGCGCGGAGTTCGCCAGGCCACCTCGGTGCTCGGAGCGCGGATTGGCGACCACTTACCGGCTCCGATACAGCGCACATTGGGGCCACCATTTCGATACGCCCAGATGCTTTTTTTAGATATCGGCGCGCTTCGCCTTGTATACCCAAACCGGCACCGGGTCGCGCCGAATATCTGGCGATCCGCCCAACCTTTACCGCACCACATTACCGCTCTTGCAAAACAAGGTGTGCGTACCATTGTCAATCTTCGTGGTGTGCACACATCGTCTGCCTACCGGATTGAACGTGATGCGTGTCGACGCAACGGGATCGAAATGGTGGATTTCGAAGTCCGGTCGCGTGCCGCACCGACAAAACAAGAGCTGCGACGGATACGCGATTTATTTGAAAGCATTTCATATCCCGCACTTATGCATTGCAAGTCAGGTGCGGATCGCGTCGGTCTGATGAGCGCACTCTATTTGCACTTAATAAAGGGAATGCCGATTGAGCAGGCGCGCAATCAACTATCCCTGCGCTTCGGCCATATCCGGCACGCCAATCCTGGCGTCCTCAGTTACTTTTTTGAACGCTACCTCACGGAGACCGCAGACCAACCAATGGCATTTTTTGATTGGGTCGAAACTCGTTATGACCCAGATGAGGTGCAGGCTAGCTTCAGGTCGAAAGGCTGGGCCAATCGCATTGTCGATGACGTGCTGTCACGTGAATAGTGGAACAATTACATGCTCACCAACGTTTGATTGTTTAGCTGCTCGCCTGTGGGGCGACATCCGCTGGGTCAAGAAGCCGGTGGATATGAACAATGAAATAGCGCATCAGAGCGTTATCGACTGTGCGTTGAGCGGCTGACTTCCAGGCCGCATAGGCTTCATCATAGTTGGGGTAAACTCCAACAATATCGAGCGCGCCAAGATCGCGAAATTCAACATCCTCAAGTTCGCTCAGCTCACCCCCGAATACCATATGGAGCAACTGCTTGTTTTCTCGTTGAACGACTGGGCTCATGTCCTGTTTTGCCTTTCGTTAGGTGTGACTATCCATTGCGCTAAAGCGACACTGTCTCCGGCCTCAGGTTGCGGAGAACAAGCAGATTTTCATTGAGACGCCGAATCCGGCTCGCCGCTAGCTGATCTAGCGCAGCTTTCGACTTTTGGGCAAGTCCACGCATCTGGCCCAGGCTTTGTGGTCCAGATTGCAGGTTCGCAACAGCGTCAAAGTGCAAACTGACAACTTCGCAATGAGGGACTAGGAGAGAATCGCAAATGTCTCCCCATCCCGTTGTCGTCCACAACCTGATTAACGCAGTGCAAATTCCAGCGACCACAGCACAGCTAGAAGCAGCATGAACAGGATCCAGAGCGCTAAGCTTTCAAACTTTGATTGTGCCACAACCCCCTCCTCTCGTTGCGTGGGGTAAGAATGAACCTGGCATTGGGCTGGCCAGAAAAGCATCCCGGAGGCGCATGAGCAGATTATGCCGACATCCACACCCTGACAAGACAACGGACACCCGCAAGGCGGCTGGCAATTGCCCATTTTGCAACAATTCGTTAGCGTCCCACAGCATTCGGCACGGACGAACCCAACCACAGCAGTAAAAACTCCTGATGACGCAAAACCCTTTTGAACAAAATCTGGCACCCAACCCTGCCAACTATCAGCCGTTGACGCCGCTAACGTTGCTATCGCGAGCAGCCGGTGTGTTTCCCAAACACACAGCTGTGATTCACGGTCAAACGCGTTTGGACTATCAGACATTCTATCGCCGGTGTCGCCAGTTGGCGTCGCAATTGGCGAGCCGATTTATTGGTCCGGGCGATGCCGTGTCAGTCATGCTGCCTAATACGCCCGCCATGCTGGAAGCCCACTACGGCGTACCAATGACGGGTGCCATATTGCATTCGATCAATACCAGGCTCGATGCAGCCATCATCGCATTTCAAATCGATCATGCTTGTTCCAAGGTTTTGATTGTTGATCGAGAATTTGCGCCGGTGATCAAACAGGCGTTGGAGATCGCTAAAACAAAACCGTTAGTCATCGACTATGATGACAAAGAGTTCCCACAAGACAATGAGCCATTGTCATTCCTCGACTATGAAGAATTTGTCGCCGGTGGAGATCCTGAATTTACCTGGCGCACGCCTGAAAACGAGTGGGAGTCCATTTCCCTCAACTACACGTCAGGCACGACAGGAAACCCGAAAGGTGTCGTCTATCACCATCGCGGCGCGGCGCTGATGTGCTATTCCAACACCGTTGCAACCGGCATGGGCCAGCACCCCGTCTATCTGTGGACGCTGCCAATGTTTCATTGCAATGGTTGGTGTTTCCCGTGGTCACTGTCTGTCGTCGCAGGCACGCACGTTTGTCTGCGTTGGGTGCGCGCCAAAGCCATCTACGACGCTATTGTCACGCATAAGGTCACCCATCTTTCAGGAGCACCTGTCGTCATGGCGACGCTGCTTGATGCTCCTGGAAGCGACAAGCGAGACATTCCCCATCGCGTGGCATTCAATCATGCGGCCGCCCCGCCGCCGCAATCGGTGCTCAAACGCATGACAGAGGCGGGCTTTGACCTGACCCATTTGTATGGCTTGACGGAAACCTATGGTCCGGCAGTAATCAACGAGTGGAATCCAGACTGGGATACGCTTTCTGATGAGGATCGAGTCGCCAAGCGGGCACGGCAGGGCGTTCGCTACGTGGCGCTTGAAGACCTAACCGTCATGGACTCGAGTACGATGACACCGGTCAAAGCCGATGGCGAAACCATGGGTGAGGTCATGTTCCGGGGTAATATCGTTATGAAGGGGTATCTCAAGAACCCAAAAGCGACCGATAGCGCCTTCGCTGGCGGCTGGTTCCATTCTGGCGATCTTGGTGTTTTATACCCAGACGGCTATGTGCAGCTGAAAGACCGCTCGAAAGACATAATCATCTCAGGTGGTGAGAATATTTCATCGATTGAGGTCGAAGACGTGCTTTATAAGCACCCCTCTGTCTCCGCCTGCGCAGTCGTTGCCAAGCCAGATGATAAATGGGGCGAAACACCGTGCGCCTTTGTCGAGTTGAAACCTGAGGCCAATGCGACTGAAGACGAAATTATCTCCTGGTGTCGCGACAATCTCGCCCACTACAAAGCGCCGCGATGTGTGGTCTTCACAGAAGTGCCAAAGACCTCAACCGGCAAAATTCAGAAGTTCAAATTGCGGGAAAAGGTCAAAGAAATTTAAACCCGCACAACACTTCGCATGTGCCCGACACCGTGCGCAATTTATACAGCACGAACAGCAGCGCACACACGCACACTGGCGGGCCATGCACCGACGGCCAAACACGCCATAACAAGCATTCATGCAATCACAGCCAACGGCTGTGACAAATAAAATTGGCGGGTGCACGCACCCGCCTCGCTATCGCTTGATCTAATGTCGCGTCTCTGATTCCAGACGCGTAATCTCATCTTTTATTTTTAATTTTTCCTGTTTCATCCGCCGAATTTCAAGGTCATCAGAACCCGGTCTTGCCATCTCCTCCTCGATCTGCCGCTCTAGAGCGCGGTGTCGCTGCGAAAGCTCCTGGAGATGTCCAGATAACGCCATCGTGACCTCCTTATGAAAGTTGAAAGCGCGAATATGGTCGCAGAAATTGTCCGAATTGTCCATTCTTGCGGCCTGAAAAAGGTCAGCGAACGTTAAGTAATTCCCAT
>JAHZKN010000253.1 GCA_022600335.1 Alphaproteobacteria bacterium | reverse complement strand
TTGCTGAACTGTTCAGCGAGCCTGCTAAAATACATTACGACCAGGCAAGTCAGACCGCGCGCACGGTACGCGACTATAATACTGGATTCAGCAATTGCGTTCCGACCGGAAAGTACACCGCCGAATTCTATTTGAATGGGAAACGCGTTTCGAATTTGAAAACCAAGATCATAGACGTGCCAGAGTTCGAAACTTACCGCTCACGCGACCTTAACATGTCACTGTGTCACCCTAAGGGTTGGACCATAAAGCACGCCGTTGATGACCGTCACGGACGTCATCTTGTGCGCGGATTGGCCAACAAGGACGGCAAGAATGTCGTCTACTTATTTACGTTCTTCGCCGTCAGAAATCCAACACCGGGGCCGATAAAAGAGGTCTTTGTCGGACGGGCTTGGACATGGCTTAAACACATTTTCAAAAAATCGCCATCCGATGACGAATTCCGCAAAGCCATCGCCAAATTTTCTGGTTGCAAGGCCCCCATCCCACGAGGAGCTGTGCTGCACAAAGCCTGGGTGATGCCGGACGGGATGGCACATGTGGCCTTTGTAATTGGCAGCTACGCTAAAGATGGCGATGCCTGCCGCGTTCTCAATTCCGTTGGCAACTACTACGGACGCGGAGACGCCAACGAACTCGAGCCGCTCTAACAGCCGCCTGTCGAAAGCCCACACATTCAGACACGCGCACGAAACGTGTGAGCCAGTGTTGCTGCGTGGTTGGTCGATCGTTCAAAGGACAGAGAACGCCGCTCAACTCGCCCCTACATTTTCATCATTTCAGCAATTTCGATGGTTCCGTGATCGAGGTGCGGACAATCTTTAGCTAATTTGAGTGCTGCTTCCATGCTGTCGGCTTCGACAATAGAAAATCCTGATAGCGGATTTGACCCACCGTCATTTGCAACACCCTTGGCACTAACCGTTTTCGACATCCCAACCGGTGCACCGGGATTGACCATGGCATCGCCAAGGCCACCAATCCAAGCTTGCCACTTGGCCATAAGCTCGGCACCAGCTTCCGGGCTCTCAGGCTTTTTCCCACCGTGATACGCGAAGATAAAGTTTGCCATGGGATGTCCTCCGTTTTTCTGATGCCATCATCACATCAAAGAGTTTCCAATCTGGACGTGTCAAAAGCGTGGTCGGGATGCCAACGCATCTTCTTAATCAAATGTCGGGTCGGAGATTGCTGCACAGGTAGCACCACACCCAGAATACCAGAAAATCGACCAAAATTCTCTGAGCTGTACCGGAATCGTTGCTCACGCCGCATTGCCCCTCGCGCAGGGTTCGGCTACCACCTCTGGCCATGGCCAACGCAGCAAAACCGAAAAAAAAGACCCGCGCCAAAGGGGCGCTACCCAACACCAAGACCATTCATGTCCGCGGTGCTCGGGAACACAACCTGCAATCCGTCAATCTTGAAATCCCGCGCGACGCGCTGGTGGTGTTCACCGGGTTGTCGGGATCGGGCAAGTCTTCACTGGCTTTTGACACCATCTATGCCGAAGGCCAGCGCCGCTACGTCGAGAGCCTGTCCGCCTACGCACGGCAATTCTTGGAAATGATGCAAAAGCCCGATGTTGATCATATCGACGGCCTCTCGCCTGCCATTTCCATCGAACAGAAAACCACCAGCAAAAACCCGCGCTCCACGGTCGGCACGGTGACAGAGATTTACGATTACCTGCGCTTGTTGTTTGCCCGCGTCGGCGTTCCCTATTCACCAGCAACCGGGCTGCCGATTGAAAGCCAAACTGTCACCCAGATGGTGGACCGTGTCCTGGCACTCGATGAGGGCACGCGGCTCTACCTCCTGGCCCCCGTCGTCAGAGGCCGCAAGGGCGAGTACCGCAAAGAACTCGCAGCTTGGCAAAAAGCCGGCTATCAGCGGGTCAAAATCGACGGCACGTTTTATGAAATTCCCGACGCGCCAAAGCTCGATAAGAAATTCAAGCATGACATCGACGTGGTCCTTGATCGCATTGTTGTGCGCGGGGACATCGCAACGCGCCTTGCCGACAGTTTTGAAGCCGCCCTCCGCCTCGCTGACGGATTGGCGATTGCTGAACTCGCCGATAAGCCGCTGTCAAAGAGCAAAACCAAAGGTGCGCACAAGTCCAAGAATGACACCCACGAGCGCATTGTCTTTTCCGAGCGCTTTGCCTGTCCGGTATCCGGCTTCACCATCGACGAAATCGAACCGCGCCTGTTCTCATTTAACGCACCAGCCGGTGCCTGCCCAACCTGCGACGGGCTTGGCACGGAATTGCAGTTTGAACCCGACCTGGTCATCCCAGACCCAAGCCGCAGCTTGGCGGAAGGCGCCATCTATCCGTGGGCCAAAACCGGCACGTCGTCGCCCTACTATGAGCAAACGCTGGAGAGCTTGGCGAAATTCTACAAAGTGTCGATAAACAAGCCGTGGGAGCGGCTCCCCAAGCATGTGCAGCTGGCGCTACTTTATGGCTCAGGCGATGAGGACATCACCTTCACGTACTTCGATGGCGTGCGCGACTATGAAACTGTCAAACCCTTTGAAGGCGTGATCGGCAACATCGAACGACGCTGGCGGGAAACCGACAGCGATTGGGTACGTGAAGAATTATCGCGCTATCAAGGATCGCACCCATGTGATGCCTGCGGGGGCTATCGCCTCAAACCACAAGCTTTGGCCGTCAAAGTTGGCGAACGCCACATTGGTGAAGTGTGCGACCTATCCATCCGCGCCGCCAATCAATGGTTTGCAGATTTGCCAAAGACATTCAGCAAACAACAATCAACCATCGCAACGCGCATCTTGAAAGAAATTCGCGAGCGCCTGCAGTTTCTCAACGATGTTGGGCTTGAATATCTCACACTGTCGCGTGCCTCTGGCACGCTCTCCGGCGGTGAAAGCCAACGCATTCGCTTAGCCTCACAAATCGGCTCCGGCCTCACTGGCGTCCTCTATGTGCTGGACGAACCCTCGATCGGCTTGCATCAACGCGATAACGAACGCCTGTTGGAAACCCTCAAGCACCTGCGCGATCTTGGCAACACGGTCATTGTTGTCGAACACGACGAAGATGCCATCCTGGCGGCCGACCATGTTGTCGATATTGGACCCGGTGCCGGAGTCCATGGCGGCAAAATCGTTGCCTCAGGCCCGCCAAACAAAGTGATGAAGACCAACGCAAGTCTCACCGGGCAATATCTCACTGGCGCCTTGCAAATCCCGATCCCCACAAGCCGGCGCAAACCTCAAAAAAGTAAGACGCTCAAAGTTGTCGGTGCGCAAGGCAACAATCTCAAAGATGTGACGGCGGAAATCCCACTCGGTCTCTTGACGTGCATCACGGGCGTGTCTGGCGGTGGCAAATCCACTCTGTTGATCGATACAATCTACAAGGCTGTGGCGCGACGCTTGTCGAAGGCGCGCGCCAACCCCGCACCCCATGATCGCATCATTGGGCTCGAACACCTCGACAAGGTGATCGACATCGACCAATCGCCCATCGGCCGCACACCACGCTCCAACCCCGCCACCTACACCGGCGCCTTCACACCCATTCGCGAATGGTTTACTGGCCTGCCCGAGTCCCAAACCCGTGGCTACGCACCAGGGCGCTTTTCGTTCAACGTCAAAGGCGGGCGCTGCGAATCCTGCCAAGGCGACGGCGTCATCAAAATCGAGATGCACTTCCTGCCAGACGTTTATGTCACCTGCGACCAATGCCAGGGCAAGCGCTACAACCGCGAAACTTTAGAGGTCAAATTCAAGGACAAGTCGATTGCCGACATCCTCGACATGACCGTCGAAGAAGGCGCCGACTTCTTCA
>JAHZKN010000252.1 GCA_022600335.1 Alphaproteobacteria bacterium | reverse complement strand
CGGCAGACTTAAAATTTCCAACTTGTCCGAGCAAGACCCGAACGCCCGAACACTAAATATCGGATTTCGGCTCAAGAATTTGACGGCCGCGATATTTTCCGGATTTAAGGTCGATATGATGGGGGCGACGCAGTTCACCGCTGTCCTGATCTTCCACATAGGTCGGGGCTTTGAGCGCATCATGGGCCCGGCGCTGGCCGCGCTTCATCGGGGATACCTTTTTTCTTGGTACAGCCATTTGAGTGATACTCCAGTCAGTGTAGTGGTTTCTGAACGACCGTTGCGCATTAGATCGATCTCGTGACCAATCTGGCGTCGGCACGTCTAAGGCTCTAGATCCCAGGGAGAGGCCCACTTGCGGTGGCGAGTGCTCGGTCTCCAATTCGTCCGTTTGGCGGCCTTATACTCAGTTTCCTGCCCCAGCACCAGCCCTCACGGCCGCGACACCGGTACGCTGTGGGCGCATTTGATCGGATCAATTCTGCACTGGCCAAGCGTGGTGTGTCGGGCTCATCAACCGAGCACACACCCCGTATAGGGTACCGCCTGGCGGGCACGGCCCTGGATCACATTTGCCTTACGCCTGGTTTTGGGACCCGGCCTACCGGCCCTGCGGATCTTAGGATTGGGCAGCGATGCGGCAAGCCGAGCCGCGGCCTGAGCCCCGAGATTGGCTGGAGATGTCTTGAAATGATGCCGTGCTGCCGCCCCAATACCGAAAATGCCGGGCCCCCATTCTGCAATGTTCAAATAAACCTCAAGCATCCGCCGCTTCGGCCAGATGAGCTCCATCATTAATGTGACAGGGACTTCCAGCGCTTTTCGAAAATAGCTTTTCGAATTCCACAAAAAGAGATTCTTGGCGGTTTGCATCGAGATTGTACTGGCGCCCCGGGGCGTACCGTCGCCAGCGTTTTCGATCGCCTCTTCAATCGCTCCAAAGTCGATGCCCCAGTGGCGACAAAATTGAGCATCCTCAGCGACAACCACGGCTTTGATGACGTGCGGTGAAATTTTCTCTAACGGCACCCAGCTCTGGTGGACCTCACGGCCAACCAGGTAGTGATACAGCATCAGATTGGATGCAGGTGGATTTACAAACCGATAAATCACCGTCAACACAGTCACCGCGACAAACCACGCTGCAAAGCCATAAACGGCAAACCAACCCCATCGTTTGGCCGCAGCTTGCCGCTCAGTTGTCCAAACCCGTTCGATCCATGAGCCAGTGGAGCCGGTTGTAACACTGTCGCCAATAATGCTGCTTGATTGGAGCGCGTGTTGCGTTGGTCGCGCAAGCGCCAGAGGCGATGGGTCTGGCGTCGTTAGTACTGGTGATGATTGGTCTTGCAATTTGGAAGCGACTGGCACCGTTGGTGCGGCTATTGCGACTGCATCTAAAGCAGAAGTCGCCACTTGTGGCGACGGAGTTGGCACCAGTGGCGTCGTTCTATCCGATGTTGACTGCGCATCTTCAGCAGCGACGGAAAGTTCAGAGATTTCCGGCCGGCGTGAGGGGGCCGCTGTCACGGCGTTCAACATTGGGTTTGCAGGCGATGATGGAATAGGCTGACCGCGAGGCGTCGGCTCTAACACCACGGCTTGTTGTTTAGGGCTTGCAGTCGGATCGGACACGCGTTGCGTGGAGTCAATTATTGCGTCGGCTGCCTTACGCACCAAACCTGCGACAGAGTCCGTCGTAACCACATCTACAAGATCAATCTCTGACACCTGATCGTCGACACTCACGACTTTCGCTCTTTTATGACAGATAGCCTCCTGCCACCAAAGACTGGCAAAAGGCGACTGTTCGCTTTAGGTTTCGCTTCCCCGGGTCCGTACCGCAAATGGCGCAACGGCCTCAAGATCATCCCATGGCTCATTGGTACGATCCTTATGGACTTTTCGCAAAGGTTTGACTCACACGTTCAGCGGGTCGATGCATGGCTGGACCGCTTGTTGCGCGAGGCAGCGTTGTCCGATCAGACTGATCAGGGAGCGCGCGCCGTTGTTCCCGCCGATATTAGTCCGTCCACACCCGAGAACAACCGGTTGGTCACGGCGATGCATTATGCCGCAACCAACGGCGGCAAACGATTGAGGCCAGTCCTCGTCATAGAGACCGCAGCGTTGTTTGGCGTTCCACCCGATGCCTGTCTCAATGCCGCTGCAGCAATCGAATGCGTACACTGCTATTCCTTGGTCCACGACGATCTGCCGTGTATGGACAATGATAGTCTGCGTCGAGGCCAGCCGACGGTCTGGAAGGCGTATGACGAATGGACGGCCATTCTCGCCGGCGACGCACTGCTCACCCTTGCTTTTGAGCTATTAAGCCGGCCGGATACACACGGTGATGGCGATGTGCGGCTTGCACTCATTGCGACTTTAGCCAAGGCTAGCGGGGCCTCGGGTATGGCACAAGGACAAGCCATGGACCTGGCAGCCAGTGCATTGAGCGAACATGTTCAACTCGACCTGAGACATGTCAAACTTTTGCAGGCGCTAAAGACAGGCGCGCTCATTGAAGCCGCATGCCTGTTTGGCGCACTTCTCGGGCAGGGCGATGCAAACGCAAAAGCGAGCTTGCAACGCTTTGGGCAAGCGCTCGGCTTAGCATTTCAAATTTCTGATGACCTTTTGGACCAAGAAGGCAACGCGCAGGTCGTGGGCAAAGCCACCGGCAAGGACACTGCTGCCGGCAAAGCAACCTTTGTATCTTTGCTCGGTTTAGAGGGCGCGCGGCGCGAACTCCGAGCCGCACTAGAGGATGCCAACGCAGCACTTTCTGAATTTGGGGCTCGTGCAGACCCGCTACGTGACATTGCAACGTTTATCGCACAGCGGCAGCATTGACGCTTACGACGTGCCACCAGACGCATATCGGTTGGCAATATAGTCTTCGACGATCACTTTGAATTCATTGGCGATATTCGGACCGCGCAAGGTCATGGCCTTTTTACCGTCAATGAACACAGGGGCCGCTGGTTGTTCGCCGGTGCCAGGCAGGGAAATGCCAATATCCGCGTGCTTTGATTCCCCTGGCCCATTCACAATACATCCCATCACAGCCAGGTTGAGATCTTCCACGCCGGGATACTTGCTTTTCCATTCGGGCATCTTCGCCCGCACCATGTCTTGCACATCTTTAGCAAGTTCCTGAAACACTGTGGAGGTTGTCCTCCCGCATCCAGGACACGCTGCAACGATCGGGACAAAAGATCTAAGCCCCATAGTTTGCAAAAGTTCTTGTGCAGCCCGCACCTCAACCGTGCGATCCCCACCTGGCTCAGGTGTCAGTGAAAAGCGAATGGTATCGCCAATACCCTCTTGCAACAGCACACCAAGTGCCGCCGATGAAGCAACAATGCCTTTTGATCCCATGCCCGCTTCTGTCAATCCAAGATGCAGCGGCGTTTGCTGCTCCGACATTGACAGAAGCTGCAAATGGCACAAGTCCTATACGCACCTTGTCGGCACTACCACCGTTGCCATCAAGAACAATATCCGCCAAATCTTGCGCAGCGACTTTTAGGTCGGCAATGTAAGATCCCGACATCGATCCGGAATTATCTAAAACCATTGCCACCTCAACTGTGCCATCCCCTTGGGCGACACTGGCGGCCACGCCAATATCAATTTCTTTATGGCCAAAAAGCTTCAGAATCTTTGTGGTCATGGACATGCCGGCTTGGGCATCAACCTTGCTATTTTCAGCATCAAAGTAGATGGACTTAATCGTTGCCGAACTAGTTTTATCTAAGTTTTCTTTGAAGAAGGCTTCAGCAACCGCCTTTCCTTTTGTATCTTGATCCGCTTGGCCTAATTGCTTTGCAGCAGCCAGCGTTGCAGCGTCGAGCGCTGCCTGCTCATCAAGCTTCTCCGTGACGGCAAGCGTATAGTCGATCGCCAGGCCCATCGACAGGAGGAGTACTGAAAAGATGATGCCAAAGATGACGGCGGTCACGCCCCGCTCATCGCTGCTAAAACGGCTTGAAAAAGACCCCACACGCCCCAATTCGCGGCGCACCATTGCAGCGCCGGCTTGTCCGGCCATCTCACGTCCCATCTCTCACTCCCTTAACAAGGCGTTGAAAGAGTGTACGCAATTCGTCCTTATGGGATGTAAACGGGACCCATACAATTTTATCAAAACTGGCTATAGTTTTTGACAACAAAGCTAGAGGCTGCCGCGATACACGGGGTCAGCAACTCCGCGCACAGCAAGTGAGATCAGGCATGGTTAATCGCGTTTTTGATGTCCAGAAATCGCAGTCGACGCTATTTGCTGAATTGCTCGCCGTTGCTAGACGCCAAGGGCATAGAAAAGTCGCCATCGAGGATGCCGAAGGTCAGATTTTGAATTTCGGTCGGCTGGTACTCGGCAGCCGCATACTCGGCAGCAAAATAGCTGCTTTCACAGAGTTCGGTGAGCGCGTTGGCGTTTTGCTACCGAACGCAGCTGGCCTGGCCGTGACACTGTTCGGTCTCAACGCCTATGGCCGTGTTGCTGGCATGCTGAATTTTACCGCCGGTCCACGCAACCTTGAAGCCGCGGTTAAAACTGGACCGTTGCCCATTGTATTGACCTCGCGCCGATTTATTCGGCTTGCAAACTTAGAGTCCTTAGTTGCGGCCCTGGAGAAGGTTGAGGTTCGCCCAGGCGTGCGCGTCGACATTCGATACCTTGAAGATGTGCGCGAAAGTATCACGCTTGCTGACAAGCTTGCTGCGATGGTGACGGCATCTCGTGCCGCGGCGCGCCACCGCAAACTCGGCATAAAGCCAAATGATATTGCCGTGATTTTGTTTACGTCCGGTACCGAGGGTGCTCCCAAAGGCGTTGCGCTGACAAACGCAAACTTACTCGCCAACGCCAACCAAATATTTGCGCACGCTGCCGGCATGTTGACCCCCGATGACATTGTGCTCAATCCACTGCCGATGTTTCATTCCTTTGGACTTACAGCTGCTACATTGATGCCGCTGCTCAACGGCCTCAAAGTTGTATTG
>JAHZKN010000251.1 GCA_022600335.1 Alphaproteobacteria bacterium | reverse complement strand
TCGGAATAAGATAACCAACGGCCAGCCCCAACGCGATACCAACAAGTGCAATAAGCAAAATCTGCGTGACAAAAATCGCCATGACTTGTGCGCTGGTCGCGCCCACACTTTTCATTGTTGCAATCACCTTGCGGCGACGATCAACAAAGGTCGCGACAGCGTTTGCGACACCGACGCCACCGACCATCAGTGCGGTTAAACCGAGCAGAGTTAGAAATTGCCGTAAGCGTTCTAATGTGCGTGTGATACGCGGCGAGGGATCACTGCGATCTACGATTGTAAAACCCGCTTCCGGCAGCGCGTCCTGCAAGGCATCTCGAAACGCTTTGAGCTGACGCGGATCCGCGCCGGCTTGATCTGGCAACTGCACGGCATAGCGCCATCGCACCAACGTGCCTGGCTGAACCAGTTTTGTTTTTGCCAAAGTTGGCAATGCTAAGAGAACCCGCGGACCGTAGGTCAACCGGTCCGTTAGTCCATCCGGTTCTTTTTTAATCACGGCCAGAATCGGAAGCCGCGCATCACCAATTTGAATCTGATCGCCAAGTTTGAGCTTGAAGCGATCGAGCAAAATCGGATCAACAGCGAGACCGCCTTTATCAAAGACATCGCGGCGAAGGTGCAAGCTATCGCCAAGGCTCACGGTCCCGACCATAGGATACACCGCATCAACAGCCTTTAATTCAACCAGTGCCTGATCGCTAGCATCGGGCAGCCGGGCCATTGTGCGCAGCGTTGCGCGCTCACTGACCCGCCCAGAGCCATCTAGAAACGTACGTTCCTTGACAGTCGCCCGTGCATGGGGTCGCGATACCGCAACATCGCCCCCCAAAATCTCTGCACTCTGGTGTTGCAGACCGGCGCGCAGTCCGTCACTCAGCGCACCAACTGCTGTGATGACAGCGACACCAAGGGCAACACAGGCGATAAAGATCCAAAACCCGCTAAGTCCGTTACGAAACTCTCGTGCAGCCATCTTAACAAGACGTCGCCCTGAACTGTGATGACGGGGTGCTTCGTCAGCTGTGTCATAAACTGCCGTCATGCCGCAGCCGCATCTTGATCCGCAACAATGCGCCCATCTGCCATCCGCACAACCCTATCGCAGCGCGTTGCAAGTGCATCATCGTGCGTCACCAAAACCAGAGTTGCATTGCGCTTATTTTGCAAGGCAAACAGCAAATCGATAATCTGCCGCCCAGTAGTGCTATCGAGGTTACCGGTTGGCTCATCCGCTAACAAAAGACGCGGACTTGGTGCCAGAGCGCGCGCCAAGGCGACACGCTGTTGTTCACCACCAGAAAGTTGTGCCGGATAGTGATCCTGGCGTTGTGACAAGCCGACATCATCGAGACATTCTGCGGCCACATCAAATGCGCCTTTCGCACCAGAAAACTCGAGCGGCAATGCCACATTTTCCAAAGCGGTCATGGTCGGAACCAAATGAAACGATTGAAAAACAATACCGATATTTGCTCCACGCACTAACGCCAGCTCATCCTCTGACATGGTCACAAAATTCTTACCGCAAACCTGAACTGCGCCCGCTGTCGGGCGCTCAAGGCCGGCCATAACCATCAGCAACGACGTCTTGCCAGACCCTGATGGCCCGACGATTGCAAGCGAGTGGCCCGCGGTCACATCTAGCGACACCGACCTTAGGATGTTGACGGGACCTGCACGATTCTCCAACGTGAGATCAACGTCACGCAGTGTCATGATTTTTTGGCTCACAGGTGCAGGCGCTCCCTGGCTTAATTTGGCCTTCAGGCTAAGTTTAGTACCACGTGTCGGCAACTGGATCCGGCTTTGAACGCGGCATAAGGCAGAATAATGATCTTACGATTGAAGCCCAGTGATTGGTTTACAAAATACCAAATGGGTGTGGCGTTGGCGCTCGTCAACCTGGTGGCGCTTCAGGTCGCACTGCCAACTGAGGCGCGTGAACAACTCAGGCCACTTAAAATTGTTGCTTTTGGAGATAGCCTCACAGCCGGCTACGGCCTGAAGCGCTCTCAGGCCTTTCCGGCACAATTGCAGCGCGCGCTCAAAGCCAAGGGTCACGCGGTCAAAGTCATCAATGCCGGCGTGTCTGGTGACACGACGGGAGCCGGACTTGCCCGGTTCGCCTGGGCGATACCGAAAGATACCGACGCGGTCATCTTAGAGCTTGGTGCAAACGATGCGTTGCGCGGTCATGATCCAAAACGCACCCGAACCAACCTCGACAAAATCATCACCAAGCTACGCGCACGAAATATAGATGTCTTGATTGCAGGCATGGTTGCACCGCGCAGTCTTGGTAAAGCCTACACGGACGCTTTTGATCCGATATTTTCTGATCTCGCTAAAAAACACGGCCAACTCTACTATCCATTCTTTCTTGATGGGGTCGCCCTTGATCCGAAGCTCAATCAATCTGACGGTTTGCATCCGACGGCGGCCGGCATTGCGGTCATCGTCAAACGCATGCTGCCTGATATTGGAAAGTTGATCGATCGTGCACGCACGCGCATCGCTCGCGCATCAAAGTCATGATCCACTTGGAACGCACCCATGCCCCGTTTATTTTCCGGATTGATATTGCCCACCAACGTGCGCCAACAACTGACTTTTCTCAGTGCGCCGCTGCCTGGGGCTCGATGGATCGAAAACGAGCACTTGCATCTGTCTTTGCGCTTTGCTGGTGACATTGATACGCATCAGGCAGCGGAGTTTGCAGATGCATTACGCCGCATAGATTGCCCTCAATTCACCCTGCAGCTCCAGGGTGTTGGTATTTTCGGGGGCAAGTCTCCACACGCCCTGTGGGCTGGCGTTGCACCCAATCCTGCCCTTAAAGAGCTGGCCCGCCGCCATGAAGTTGCTGCCCGACGCGCAGGTCTCACACCGGTCAGCCGAAGATTTACACCGCACATCACTCTGGCACGGCTGCGCCACACGCGAGCCGATCTGGTCGCGCGATACCTGGAGCGCAATGGCGCATTTCAAAGCCCAACATTCACGATTGATAGTTTTGTTTTGTATTCGGCCCGGCCTCGCACAGGTGGCGGTCCATATGTTGTGGAAGAAACCTATCCGCTCCTGCCAACCGATAGAGGTTGCGACGTTGAACACGGAGCGTCTCTCAGCTAGCGGACAGCTAAGCTCTATCTGCGGCGTACGCGACCACGGGGCCGAATGTACCTTGGCGTCTTAGGTCCAAAACCCGAGTTCCAACTTGTTTTTGGCCTTGGCCTACGCGGTAGGCGCGCCAGATTACGATGCCGCCTCCAACGTCTTTTCAGTCTGAGCGCACGTCGCCGTGTTTTTTGTCGACGGGTAGTAATCAGTTCATCGACAGCTGCCGACCCTAACTCTTGATCTTCAAATTGCTCATTGGAAGCTGTATTTGCAGCAGCAGACTCTGCGGTCGCATCTGCCGCCACATCATCCAAGCTTTCAATGATGGTCCGACCGCCTTCAGAAGCACTGCGACGTAGCTGCTGTTG
>JAHZKN010000023.1 GCA_022600335.1 Alphaproteobacteria bacterium | reverse complement strand
GGGCCCAATGTTCGATGGCCCAATGCTCGATGGTAAGTGCAACCGCATGCTGATCGTTCAAATCCAGAGAATCAGAAACGCGCGCCGCAGGCAAAAATTTGCGGCGCGCCTCGACCCATTCGAGATGCTAAAAACCCAACGCGCTACACAGCTTAATGACCGGTTTAACCCCGTGATTCGGTAGCTAAGAGCCTGCAGGATTCTAAGAATCCCCGCAAGTTGCACCACCACGTGTTTGCAAACGACCGTGTCCTGTTTCCCACACCCCGAAAAGCAGTAGATCCTGGTGTTTCTTGGACTGGATTGGCGATGAATTTTTGCTGGATCATCGGTGGGCGGCAGGACAATGCAGCCGCAACCCGCATCTCGGACACTCTGCCAGCGCGACGTACTGCTTATCTCACAGCTGAACCAAACGCATGGCGGAGACGCTGGAGACGCTAAAGTGAAAATTCGGCGACTGGCTCAAAACCAGGAAGCACAGTTGCAGTTGCATCAAAACAAACACGTTTGAAAATGGTGTCCCCGGAACGTTGCCAACACATTGCCTGTCCGGACCCATTTGATTGCACAACGGCGACAAGTCGACCTGCGTCTTTGAGCTGCGGGAACAAGTGGTCAGGCGCTGCTGTAATTGCCCCTTCTAGGATGATCGCATCGTAGGGGCCTGCTTTCGGATAGCCCGCTATCAGAGGTCCGGTAACAACCGCAACATTGTCAATAGAGAGATCGCTCAACGTAGCCGTAGCGCGCTCAGCCAACAATTCGTCTTCCTCTAAGGCCAATACTGTTTCACCAATTTGCGCGAGCAGCGCTGAGGAATAACCTGTCGCAGCACCAATATCGAGAATGACGTCGTGCTCTTTTATATTGGCTTCTTGGATCAGCTTAGCCAACACGCGTGGCGCATGCTCCGCACGTTTGGCACCACCATGCTTGGTTGGCAACGCCAGTGCACCGTCTTGATAAGCGAGCGAGCGCACAGATTCAGGGACAAACTTCTCACGTGCTACAGACTGCATGGCACGAATAATTCGCCGGTCTGTGATATCACTCGGTCGAATTTGAGACTCAACCATGTTGTGTCTTTGTTCGACAGCATCAACCATTTGAGACCTCCTTCCCGGCGCTGATGGCGAGAGAACACGGGCCATGCCGTATGCCGGTACAGTCTCACCATTGGCACGTGCCACACCGAGAATGTTTGGCGCGCGCTTTGCACACGACCATAGGCGATCTGCACCGGCACGGGAATTGTGAAAACGCCGCGGGCGACCAAGGTCGCAGATCGCCCAGCCCAGCGACGGCCCGCTTGTCCTTACCCGAATCAATATGGTACAGAGCCGCTCAGTTTCCAGAAACTGGCCCTAATGAGTGGTCAGCCAACCACCTGTGAAGCTAACCCCGCCTTGGGCAGCCTCGGACGACCGTTAGTAGCGGCGCGTGTGCTCTTGGCGCGTTTCCTGATTCCGCTTTGCCTTCTTGGTCCAACGTGACAAGGCAGATGAAGCGGTTCTTGTGAGGCCACGTGGCGGAGTGGTTACGCAGCGGATTGCAAATCCGTGTACCTCGGTTCGATTCCGGGCGTGGCCTCCAACGATCCCTACAATCAGCCGCCCTTAACGTCCAACAGTTCAACGTCAAACAATAGGGTCGCATTTGGCGGGATGACACCGCCTGCACCGCGCGCACCATAACCAAGCTTAGGCGGAATAATCAGCGTGCGTTTGCCGCCAACCTTCATGGTCGCGACACCTTCATCCCAACCAGCAATCACTTGCCCTTTTCCAATCGAGAACTCAAACGGCTGACCACGGTCCACTGAACTATCAAATTTTGCCCCCTTGGCCCCATCTGCATACAACCAGCCTGTGTAATGCATCACGCAGATTTGCCCCGTTTTTGGTGTTGCACCGGTCCCGACGACACTGTCACTCATCTGGAGGCCTGAATCTGTTGTGGTCATGGTTTTCCCGGCGTCTTGAGCCGTTCCTTTTGTATATATGCTGTCTGCCACCAGGATAGCAGATGCTGTTGCAACGGCGATTGCGACAAATGCAAGTGTTTGTTGAACACGTTGAAGCGATGGCATGGTGGTCCTCACTCAGTTTGTGTGGTGCACGCACAAGCGGCGCTTTTAGCCTAACTGACCGCTCAAAGACAACCTGCCCTATTGCTGAATCCGGGCACCCCATAGACCTGCGTCTTTAGGCCCGTCGTCGTCTGTTCCTTTCTGGGATTGCTGCAGCTCCCATAACATGGTGCAGTAGGCCTAAGTGAATGAGTTCAGTATTCTCGATACACATGACGCGCAATCCACTCACAACAGCCAAAGAGATGCACGCTGCCATACTCGATATCGTGGAGAAGCGGAGCATTGAAGCGGGTCAAAGCCACAACGGCGGCAGGGTCATCCAGACCACCGATGTCTACACCGACTGACACCGCATCAATCGGCTTGGCGGGCGCCGTCTCAGTGCGGGCAATCTCGGGCCAGAACTGGTGCAGGGGTGCTTGATCGGTGCTGCCCAGGTCAGTGCGTTCAACGCCAAGCCGCTGAGACAATAGC
>JAHZKN010000250.1 GCA_022600335.1 Alphaproteobacteria bacterium | reverse complement strand
GGGGCTGAGGAATTCGCTAAAAAAGAGACTGTGGCTTTGATGGGGGTCCGCTCATTGATCGAAGGCCAGCTGCATAGCATCGGTGTAAAGGTCCCACTCGTGGAGCCGCCAATGCCCGGTATTGTACGCAACAACTGGGTGGTCGCAATGGCGGTGCATGAAAACAGTCGTGATCTCGGCTATGCAGCCGGTGACGTGATCACGAAGTTGCAAGCAAGTGGCGAGATGAAGAAAATCTTCGCCAAATATGGTATAAGCTACATTCCGCCTGGTGGATGATGCCGTTGATTCGGCGCTTCCCGTGTTGTCTAAGAGGCTTAGGCAAAAAAGGTTAAGCAATGCTTCGACACAGATTGGCTTTGTGTAAAACAATGGTCCCTGTTCTGGGCGGTCTGTTGGCATTTTGTGCATCGCTGACTCACGCGCATGCAGGCGCCCCCGCGGACCCTCTAAATTCTGTAATGTGGGAAGAACTTTCTCAGCATTACTTTGGATCATCACCTGTCGTGTTTGACTCGAAAGTACGTGTCACGGTGCCGTCGCTTGTTGAAAACCAAGCGCAGGTGCCTGTCACCGCAGATGCACGCGAACTCGGTGTTGTCAAAAAACTGATTGTATTCGCTGACCTTAATCCAATTGTGCATGTGCTGACCCTGTCGCCGCGTAAGGCTAAGCCCTATATTTCCTTTCGCATGAAGGTAGAACAGGGCACGCCAGTGCGCGCGGCAGCCCTGACTGAAGACGGTGTTTGGCATGTTGGCGGCGTGTTCCTGGACGCGGCAGGTGGTGGTTGTTCAGCGCCTGCCATGGCACGTCAAATGGCCGATTGGTCAGAAACAGTTGGGCAAACGCAAGCCAAGCTGTGGCGGGAATTGGACGGCTCTGCACGTGTGCGATTGCGTATGCGCCATCCTATGGATACAGGCCTCGCGACAGACAACACGCCAGCCTACTACGTCGAAACCCTGCAGGTGCGCGCTGAAGGTGGTGATGCATTGGCAGAACTTGAGCTGCGCGAGCCGGTGAGCGAAGACCCAACGCTCACGTTAATGCTGCGACTACCTCAGTCAGCAACAGCGGTTGACGTTGAAGGGCGTGACAACAATGGCGGTATCTATCGAGCTACCGTCCCTGCGCCATGGCGGCAGAGCCAAGTTCTTGATAGGCTGTAATTCTATGTCAATGGCGTTCGACTATGCGCTGACCCGTCGCCGGGCGCTGGCTTTGATGTCGACAACAGCTGCCGCAGCCTGGATTCCTGCGTTTGAGGCCGTTAGCGCTCCACTTGTCTACGATTTAAAGCCGCAGAAATTAGCTGACGGCGTATGGATGATTGCAGGAGCCCAAGAAGCACTCAACCAAACTAACGGCGGTGCCATTGCCAATGTCGTCATACTGGACGCAACAGCCGGGGCCGTGATCGTTGATAGCGGCCCGTCACGGCGTTACGGCTTAGCGCTCAGCGGCATCGCACGACAACTCACTGGCAAAAACATTGCCCGTGTTTATCTCACCCACTTTCATCCTGACCACGTATTTGGCAACCAAGCTTTTGACCCGGCGGTGATTGCAGCTCCTAAAGGCGTGATTGACGGCCTCAAAGTGATGGGCAACGGCTTTGCTGATGCGATGTACCGTGTTGCTGGCGATTGGATGCGGGGCACGGAACTGGTCCTGCCGTCGCGTGTTGTGGAGGTTGGCGTTGAGGATTTCGGCAACCGGCGCATTCGAACGTTTCCAATGCGCGGCCACACGGACTCTGATCTTGTGCTGTTTGATGAATCCTCCGGCCTACTCATCGCAGGGGATTTGGTGTTTCTAGACCGGGCCGCCACCACACCAAATGCTGATATTGAACGCTGGCGGATCAGCTTGGCGACACTCGGAGGCATCCCGCATCGCCTTCTTATTCCGGGCCATGGGCCAGCAGAACCGGGAGACAGAGGCATCCAACAGACCCGGCAGTGGCTTGTGGCGATCTATGACATCATTGGCAACGCCTTTGAGCGTGGCCTGGCCATGACTGAAGCGATGGCAGAGCCATTGCCCGAGTGGATCAATTCTATCGCCCTAGCACGCTACGAATTTGAGCGCTCGGTGGGGCATCTCTACCCACAATTTGAAGCAAAACGCTTGCCCCGCGTTGATGCCAAAGTCGACTGAGACCTCATCATAGAATTTCCCCAGGATGTGATAGGCCTGACCCACCTGCGCGGCACCTTATATTCGACCTTAGTACCATATACCAATTGTCAATTAAGACTGCCTCCCCCCTGCGCTACGTTCCGCCCAAGCTGATGGCGAACTGCCGCCATCTCGCTTCCAAAAAACTAGTTTTTTGTCTCAAAACAAACCTTAAGGGGAAACGCATGAAAACCTGGAAATGGTTTGCGTCTGCGAGTGCGGTAGCACTTACGGCCGCGATCACGGTTCCGGCGCAGGCCGACGTCAGCATAGATGATATCGTCAACGATGCCGCAACAGCGGGTGACGTTGTTAGCTCCGGCATTGGCCCAAAAGGCCAACGCTACAGCACGCTCACCAAAGTCAACAAAGACAATGTTGGCTCGTTGGTTCCTGCTTGGGCAATGTCGCTCGGTGGCGAAAAAATGCGCGGTCAGGAGACCCAGCCGCTGGTTAAAGACGGTGTGATGTACATCACCGGGTCTTACAGTCGTGCTTGGGCCATTGATGTCAAAACCGGTCGCGAGATCTGGCAATATGATCATCGTCTGCCAGAAGGCATTCTGCCTTGCTGTGACGTTGTCAACCGCGGCGGCGCATTGTTTGGTGATAAGTTTATCTTCGGAACGCTCGACGCCAAGCTCGTGGCGCTGAGTGCCAAGACGGGTAAGGTTGTTTGGTCCAAAAAGATTGACGACTTTAAAGCTGGCTTCTCATCGACAGCCGCACCTTTGATCGTACCTTCAAAAGCCCACGGTCCAATTCTCGTCACCGGCGTTTCGGGTGGTGAATTTGGCATCGTCGGCCGGGTCGAAGCTCGCAAAGTCGACTCAGGTGAAATCGTTTGGTCCCGTCCAACCATTGAAGGCCACGTTGGCACGCTCAATGGTAAGCCCTCGACCATGACCGGTAAAAAGAATGAAACCTGGAAAGGTGACCTTTGGAAAACCGGTGGTGGCGCGACTTGGCTTGGCGGCACATACGATCCGGACACCAAGCTGATCTTTATTGGTACAGGTAACCCTGCGCCATGGAACAGCCACATGCGTCCTGGTGACAACCGTTGGTCATGCGCGCGCATTGCCATTGATCCCGAAACCGGCAACATCAAGTGGGGCTTCCAGACGACGCCACATGATGGTTGGGACTATGACGGTGTGAACGAAGTTGTTTCCTTCGACCTCAACGGCACAAAAGCTGCTGCAACGGCCGACCGTAATGGCTTCTTCTACGTTCTTGACCGGACCAATGGTAAGTTCATCCGTGGCTTCCCATTTGTTTCCAAGATCTCTTGGGCGTCTGGCCTTGATGACAATGGTCGTCCAAAATACGTCAAAGAAAACTATCCTGGGAATCCAACGGCGTCTAAAGACGGCAAAAAAGGTAAAGCAGTCTTTGCAATTCCAAGTTTCTTGGGCGGCAAAAACTGGATGCCAATGGCCTACAACAAAGACACCAAGCTGTTCTACGTTCCATCCAACGAATGGGGTATGGATCTGTGGAATGAGCCTGTGACCTACAAGAAGGGCGCTGCCTACCTCGGCGCTGGCTTCACCATTAAGCCAATCTTCGACGATCACATCGGTGCTCTGAAGGCTGTTGATCCTGCCTCCGGCAAGATCGTTTGGTCCGTGAAGTCCAAGACCCCACTTTGGGGCGGCGTCATGACCACAGCTGCTGGCCTTGTCTTCTACGGCACACCGGAAGGCGATTTCAAAGCGCTTGACGCCTCTTCAGGCAAAGAGCTTTGGAGCTTCAACACCGGTTCCGGCATTGTCGGTTCACCAATCACCTGGGAACAAGACGGTCAACAGTACATCACCGTTGTTTCTGGCTGGGGTGGTGCTGTTCCTCTGTGGGGCGGTGAAGTGGCTAAGTCCGTTGCCAACCTCAACCAGGGTGGCATGGTTTGGACATTCAAGCTGCCTAAGACGGTTGCTGCTAACTAATCCAGCGCGTCTAAGCTAAACATGAAGGCGGCCAGGCACATGCCTGGCCGCTTTTTTTGTGTTTTGTGTTTGTGATAGTCGATCATAGTTTTGGTGCGGGTTTTGGGGCACACTCAGCATATGACATGTTTCTGCACGCTACGTGGACTGAGCTCACTGGCCTGTTGTTTCTTGCTCACAGTCACTGCCCTCTCTATAGGGTCTGTGACAGTCTTACATGGTGAGCAGAGCAATGGCATGACACAGCGCATTGATACCGCTGGTTATACCGCAGGCGGCGTAAGGCCGCGCAATGTACGGGCAGTAGGGGGCTGTCCTACGGAAAGGAAAAATCATGGATAATATAACTCTTGAAAAAATGGC
>JAHZKN010000249.1 GCA_022600335.1 Alphaproteobacteria bacterium | reverse complement strand
CTTCGGTTTATACACTCTCCAACCGCGCATCTGATGCCCTGGCGCGAATGATGGCGGAGAAGGAAAACGCCTCCGACATGCTGGCCGGGATCGCCTCTGAGGAGGCCGAAGGGGCCTCGGACGTGCGCTCAATTCTGATCGACTTGATGCAGCGTGAAACGGCGAATTTCTCAACCGAGTTCTCCAATGTATTGCTGCGCCAGTTGCGCCGTGATGTGTCGCTGACGCGCGGGCCGAAGCGGTCGGCGGCATTTAAAGTTCTGAAACAGCCGCATGCACCATCAGTTTTGATTGAGCTTGGCTATATGAGCCATCCAGGAGATGAAAGCGTGATGCGCACCGCGTTTTGGCGCCAGAAAATGGCCAAATCTATTGCAAAGGCCATCCGCCGCTATTTTCGCCGGCGCCAGGCGCGGCGTTAAATCATGAGCCTGCCACGAGATTATGCGGGGTGATGCGCTGCCAGTAGTTTTCGCGCTTCCGCCTCAAAGGCCCTGGCGTCTGCAATATTGGGAAATGCGCGGTGTGGGATGGCGATTGCAGAAAATTTGTGGATCCAGACCAGGAGCATTGTGTCGGTGACGTCAATTTTGTTGATGCCGGACCAAAGGAATGTGGCCTGTGACGTGTCGGTCTTTTGACGTAGGCCTGCCTCATCAATGGTGATTGTACGGGTCTCCCAAACTTGTGGTGTCGCGCGCAGCATGCGCGCCTTGGTGTCTTTGGTAAACAGCACCAGGGTGAGGATGGTGGTTCCCAGTCCGAACAAGTAGGCGAGGAGGATGCCAAAAAAGAGCGGGGCCGGCATGGCGCCATCATAGACGCACCAGTTAAGCGCCGCGAGCACACCGAGCGCCACAATCGGTGCCACGCCAGCGCCCCATCGTTGCACTTTTCCGCCGCGGGCGAACTGTGCCTGGTTCTGGCTCTGAACACCCATCAGGGTGTGGGCTTCCGTTTCACTCAAGGCAAAGGGCGTGGGTTGGCGGGTCATGGGGTCTCGTAGGGTGGACGTGGCGGCATTGCAGGAGGTGGCAGCTTTTCCCAGTCCAGGATGGCCGGGGCAAGCAAAATGGGTTCAATACCCAAGAGTCGCCTGCAGCAAGCAGCGGGTTCACCTGGCATGCCAGCAAGCACCGCGGCGCACTGGCGAATCAGGCCGGCGCATCTCACCCTGCAATGTTCGAGCTGGAGGCGGGCTCGCCTGGGCGAGGCTATTTGACGCCGCCGCCATTGGCCATGATCGGGCGCCATTGACCCTATTCCTACAACACCCTTGCAAAATAATGCTCCGTAGGCCGAATTCTCTGGACAATCTTTGGCACCGGCGACGATCAACCGCCACAATCCATGTTATTTTAACTCAGCTCGGTGACCTTAAGGCAGCCTCGGCAAGGGTTGCCACGGCGGGGTTGAGACTGGACCGGGTTGGCAAGGTTCCCAAAGTCCGGGGGACACGCAAGACAACGATTGCAGTTGAAGATTTGTGGCGGCGCCTGGCCGGGATGATGTATGGGCGCCTGCAGCGTTGATGAGGATACGAAAGAGGCCGATGAGAGCCCCGACCTTACCCCCACCCAGGCCGCATAAGCCGCACAAGAAGCGCAAGCGGCGCAGCCGCAGCTGGTTGCTCAGTTTCTTGGGCTATAGTTTTGGGGCAGGTGTCGCCCTGTTCATCGTTGTCTCGGCTGTCGTGGCGTATGTCTTTTACGATGCCTCGCGCGATCTGCCGAGCTACGATAGCTTGGCAAGCTATGAGCCGCCGGTGATGACGCGCATCCACGCTCACAATGGTGCGCTGATTGCCGAGTATGCCAAAGAGCGGCGCATCTTTGTGCCAATCAACACAGTGCCCAAGCTCGTTACTTCCGCATTCCTGTCGGCAGAAGACAGCCGTTTTTACGAACACGGTGGACTTGATTTTCAGGGTATTGCGCGTGCGGTCTTTAAAATGGCCCAAGCCAAGATGGAAGGTATTAAACGGCGGCCGGAAGGGGCTTCAACGATCACGCAACAGGTTGCGAAGAACTTTTTGCTGACCAACAAGCGCACGTTAGACCGTAAAATCAAAGAAGCCATTTTGGCAATCCGAATTGAGCGCGCCTACACCAAAGACAAAATCCTCGAGCTCTATCTCAATGAGATTTATCTAGGCATTGGCTCATATGGTGTTGCCGCGGCAGCTCTCAATTACTTTAACAAAGAGCTGAAAGATCTGACAATTGAAGAGGCCGCTTATCTGGCAGCACTGCCAAAAGCGCCCAACAACTACCATCCCTTCCGCCATACCAAGCGTGCCACGACGCGGCGCGACTGGGTCATGAGCCAGATGTACAGGAATGGCTACATCACCAAGCAGCAGTATGATGAGGCGCGCAACAAACCAATAAAGGTCAACTTCCGCACGTCTGGTGCGCATATATTTGCTGCGGAGTATTTTGCCGAGGAAGTGCGCCGCTCGCTGCTCGCCGAATATGGCGAAGCAAAACTCTACGGCGGTGGTCTGTCCGTGCGCACGACTTTGGATCCGCGCCTGCAAGGGCTTGCAAAGAAGGCTCTGATTGACGGTTTGGTTGCCTTTGATCGACGCAAAGGCTGGCGCGGACCGGTCGCCAAAATTGACATCAAAGGGGATTGGGGTGTCGCACTTGGCAAAGTGGATTCCCCGCAAGACATTTTTCCGTGGCGCCTGGGCGTCGTTCTTGATGTGCAGGCAAAAAAAGCCATTGTTGGTTTGAAGCCGGGAAAAACACAGGCTGGCAAAATTGTGGACGGGCGCGAAGCGGTCGAGCTTAACTTCGATGAAGTGAAGTGGGCCAAGAAGAAAGGTAAGAAGGCGCCAAAATCGGTTGCCGGTGCGTTGGCCGTTGGTGATGTCGTTTACGTGGCTCCAAAAGACTCCAATAAACTCGATGGGGTTTGGTCACTGATGCAAGTCCCCGAGGTGAGCGGCGGGCTCGTTGCGATGGACCCACACACCGGCCGAGTTCTCGCGATCGCTGGCGGCTTTTCATTCGACATGAGCCAGTTTGACCGCGCCGTGCAGGCAAAGCGCCAACCTGGTTCGTCATTCAAGCCGGTTGTT
>JAHZKN010000248.1 GCA_022600335.1 Alphaproteobacteria bacterium | reverse complement strand
GTTTCATTTTACGGCTGGTACAGGACTTGCGCGCTCTGATGGCTTGATCCAGTTTCGTGGAGAACGATCAAAACTTGATTTTTCTGGCGTGTTTTTGGGTCGCGAGCAGGACCATATTGACACAACCCTGGTGATTGAACACTTGGTGCCGCATTGTGAAAGTCGCGAGCTATTCAAAGGTGTTTTGAATGACAATGCCCGCGGTATTTTCCAAGGCAAAGTCATGGTGGCGCAAGCGGCCCAGAAAACCGACGGTAAGCAAATGGCACAAGCGTTGATGTTGTCACCAAATGCTGAGTTTGACTCTAAGCCGGAGCTGGAAATCTACGCCGATGATGTTTTGTGTGGCCATGGCTCCACGTCTGCGGAGTTGGATGATGATCTTCTGTTTTACCTTCGATCGCGTGGTATCCCCAAAGATCACGCGCGGGCGCTGTTGATCGAGTCGTTTGTTGGCGAGGCGTTAGATTGCGTTGTAGAGGATGGTGTGCGGGCGGCATTGACGGCCCTGGCAAAGCAGTGGCTGGCCAAGGCCTAACAAAGTTGCGAGTGCGACTTAAAGCGGGTGATAGGGATGACGACTGCAGTAAAGCAGACAAAGCAACAACGTGCGGCAAACCCGAAACACCATGCGGGCCAGGATGACAGCTTGGCTAAAGGCTTTGACGTCCAGCAAATCCGTTCAGATTTTCCCATTCTCTACCGCGACGTCTACAACAAGCCGTTGATCTATCTTGATAACGGAGCTTCTGCACAGAAGCCTGTGCAGGTGATTGAAGCGATGGATCACGCGTATCGCTTTCAGTATGCCAACGTACATCGTGGCATGCATTACCTGTCCAATGCCGCGACTACGGCGTATGAGGAAGCCCGCGAGACAACGCGGCGGTTTCTCAACGCTGGCCGTGCGGATGAAATCATTTTTACAAGCAACGCGACAGAAGCTATCAACCTGGTCGC
The DNA here is from genome assembly GCA_022600335.1 of Alphaproteobacteria bacterium. Classification (GTDB taxonomy): domain Bacteria; phylum Pseudomonadota; class Alphaproteobacteria; order Rhizobiales; family Hyphomicrobiaceae; genus JAHZKN01. Next base: position 4,031 of record JAHZKN010000248.1, on the reverse strand, counting down.
ACAGTCGTTTGGCGGCATGGTGCTTGGTGAGGGCGACGAGGTCGTATTGTCGATCATGGAGCACCATTCCAACATTGTGCCCTGGCACTTTCATCGTGAACGCTGTGGTGCTGTCTTGAAATGGGCACCCATTCAAGACGATGGCACCTTCTTGATGGATGAGTTCGAGCGGCTTTTGACGCCGCGCACCAAGCTGGTGGCCATCACACACATGTCAAACGTGCTGGGGACCGTTGTGCCGGTGAAAGATGTGATTGGGTGTGCGCATGCCCGCGGTATTCCGGTGTTGGTTGATGGCAGTCAGGCAGCGGTGCATCAGCCACTCGACGTGCAGGATCTGGATGCAGACTTTTATGTGTTCACCGGTCACAAGACCTACGGCCCGAGCGGCATCGGTGTCCTTTATGGTAAGCGCGAACATCTAGAAGCGATGCCGCCTTTTCTTGGTGGCGGTGAGATGATCGATACGGTCCGTGTGGATGATGTGACCTATGCCGACCCACCACATCGGTTTGAGGCAGGCACGCCAGCAATCGTGGAAGCGGTCGGGTTAAACGCTGCATTGAATTACATGATGCAGGTTGGGCGAGAACGGATTGCTGCGCATGAAGGTGACCTTGTGCGCTATGCACACGAACGTCTGGCCACATTGCCGTCGGTGACGATATTCGGCACCACACCTGACAAGGGCGCGATTGTATCCTTTAATGTTGATGGCATGCACCCGCATGACTTGGCAACAATTGTTGATCGCTCTGGTGTTGCTGTGCGCGCTGGACATCACTGTGCCCAGCCGCTGATGGAGCGCCTTGGTGTTACTGCGACCTGCCGCGCTTCGTTCGCGATGTACAATACGCGGGACGAAGTGGATCAGTTTGTTGCAGCGCTGGAAAAAGCAAAAGAATTTTTTGCTTGAATGAGAGGGTCGGATGGACCGTAAGACAGACGAAACGTCGCCGCAGGCCACCTCACAGCAACAGCAGACAGAGGCGCCAGGTCGCAACGACGATGCGCGAACTGTGACTACAGCTCCGAGTGTGGCTGATGGCGGTACGCCCGTTGAAGGATCAGCTCTTTCTGAACAAGAGCTCGATCAGATGACGGCGGATATTGTCGCTGCTTTAAAGACCGTTTTCGATCCGGAAATACCGGCTGATATTTATGAGCTTGGTTTGATCTATCGCGTCGAGATTGACGACAACCGTTTTGTTACCGTCGATATGACCCTCACATCGCCGGGGTGTCCTGTCGCCGGTGAAATGCCAACGTGGGTTGAAAATGCTGTCGCGGCCGTGCCAGGTGCTAGCGGCGTCAAAGTCAACCTGACGTTCGATCCACCCTGGGATCAAAGCCGGATGTCAGATGAAGCCCGCTTGGCTCTCAACATGTTTTAGGACCTTTCAGGTCTAAGTCGGTCCACCCGCCGTGACAGGGTCATAAGGGTACTGGCAGACCATTCTTTTCGCTTCATTCATGGTTTAGGGTGAGAGTAATGGTGCAGGAGACTTAAAACGCCTCTGAATCGCACCTATATATGAGTTGAGGGTGAGATGCGTTTGACCGACCAGAGACCGACAGTGCTGATGACGGCGCTGAGTTGGGGCTGGGTTTGGGAGACAAAATGACTGCAACACGACCACGACCAAAAGTTTTGACCATGACGCCTGCGGCTGCCCGGCGTGTGAAAGACCTCATGGCGAGCAAAGCTGACGCGGTTGTTGGCCTGCGCATTGGCCTGAAAAAGGGCGGTTGCGCGGGCATGGAATATGACATGACGTGGGCCGAGAAAATTGAACCTCTTGAAGATGTCGTCGAGCAGGATGGGGCAACGGTCATTGTTGATCCGCAGGCTGTTCTCTATTTGCTTGGAACGGAGCTCGACTACAAAGTCGATAAACTCTCGGCTCAGTTTGTCTTCAACAATCCAAACCAACAAAGTGCGTGCGGCTGTGGTGAAAGTGTCAACCTTGCACCCGCGTCCGCGGCCAGCCTCACCGCACCACCGATACAAACAACAGCGGACGACGACGGCAAAGCTTCAAGCTAAAATTTGTGGGTAACCTCGTTTAGCGCGCATGTCCTCACACGACGCACCTCTGAGCTGTGTGCCTATGAGTGGCGCGCTGCGCGGCGTGGCGTCGATGGATCTTGTTGGGATCTAGAACGAGCTGGGTTCGCCATGCCTTGGATTGTGGCTAGCGCAGCAGACGCAGAGGCCCAATACCGTGCCTGTTTCTCAGCTGCTGCATGCTGACGCTGAAAGGCTGCACACCATTCCCGAACCAGCATCGGATTGGTTTCCGCGAGAGCAGCGAGATCATCGGTATCTTTTGACATCACAGCTTTGGCAAGATGCTTGAGTTGCAAGACATCTATGCTCTCCAACCGCGAGGTTGTATCGTGCGCTTGCGTCACGCCTGTTGCAGCGGCTGCGACCGCAGCTGGTGTCGCTGCATGTGGTGTTATTGCATGCCTGGTCGAGATCGGCTGACGCTGTCCGATACGCTGTCCCATACGAAGTACTCCTCACAGAGACAAGAGCGTAGCAATTCTATTCCCAAGTCAGCAGTGTTGCGCAAAGATGTCCACTGTTCATAACGAAGATTTGATGAGGTTGGCGGCAGCGGGGACAAAATTATCTTCAGTTTGATTGGCTGCGCGGATCACACTCAGACCTCTTGCGAGGAGCTCGGAACAAATGTCTGTAAGCGCAGAGTTTATTGATTTTTTGCTTGAAAGTTTGGCGCCGTTGGGGCCGGTTCAGGCGCGGCGGATGTTTGGCGGCGCTGGTCTATACTGCGATGGCGTGATGTTTGCGCTGATCGATGATGAAACTGTTTATCTCAAAGCCAATGATCAGACGTCCTCTGCGTTTTCTGCAGAAGGTTTAAAACCGTTTACGTATCACGGTAAAAATAAGCCGGTGACCATGTTGTACTGGCGGGTGCCCGAGCGGCTGTTTGATGACCAGGACGAGTTTGTTGTCTGGGCTCAGACAGCTTTGTCTGTCGCGCGGTCGCAGGCGAAGCCGAAAAAGAAAACGAAGACAAAAGCTAAATCTAAGACGAAAGCGAATTCAAAAGCGAAGCGTTCCGGTGCAAGCAAGCCAAAGGCGACTCGCAAGAAGAAACGTTAGCGACTTGTTTGCAATTTAGAGATCAGTCACTGCTCACTGCCCAACATAACGCTTGTTCTAGTCTGTCATTTCCCCAGAAAAGTTCACCATCGTCGGTCACAAAAGATGGTGCACCAAACACGCCTAGTGCGATGGCTTGATCAGTTGCCTGTTTGAGAGCCAGCTTATTGATTTCTGTCAACGCGCCTTGGCAGGCTGCATCAGCATCGCCACCTGCATCGGCAACGAGCCCTTTCAATACTGTCGGACTATCGATGCTTTGCCCATCACCGAATTCTGTTCGGTAGACTGCCTTCGTGAAGGCCACGCCCCAGGCTCTGGACAGCCCGTATGTAGCAATACGAGCGGCTAAGAGACCGTTTTGCGGAAATGGAGTTGGGCGCTTGAACGGGATCTTAAGCTCCGCGCAAGTCCGTTCCAGGTCGCGCCACATATTGGCGCCCTTAGCGGGGTAGAGATTGAACGGCGAGGTTGCCCATCCCTGCGCATTGAATATTGGACCGAGAAGAAAGGGACGCCATGTCACTTCAACTTCCGAGGCCTCAGCCAGTTCCTCAATCCGCATCGCAGCCGGATAAGAATAGGTTGACGCAAATTCGAACCAGAATGTAATACGCGCCATATTGCGTCTCCGAACATAGCCCTAGGCAGCTCAATAGCATCCTTCTTTTAGCGGCTGAAAGGCGTCACTGATAACCCAAAGCACGTTTCAAGTTTTTGGCACTGGACGTGCGCTGCTACCTTAGCGTCCCGTCGATCCGACCGGGCGCGGTGCTTTGCGTAGAAAGGCTGGCACATTGTCGGCGAAGCCGCCATCGGCACCTGGAGACTTTGATGGCTTTTTGGCTTTGGCTGTGCGTGAGGCCGCACGCTTTTGATTTTCTTTTTTGCCGCT
>JAHZKN010000247.1 GCA_022600335.1 Alphaproteobacteria bacterium | reverse complement strand
GTGCCGATGGTCGAGGCTGTCAACTTTGACGCTGGGGCGAAAGGGTCGCGGCCGCTGTCGGCAGCAGGCGTATGCACAGGCTCTGTACTGGTTGCGTGCTGCGGACTTGGCTGAACGGAATTTGAGGGCCCACCTTCAGGTGGCTGACCACGGCTAAACATCTGTTACTCCCCTACGCAAAAGTGCCGATTTCCGAGTGTGATCATAGTACACCGTCACAGGTCCGTGCCGGAAATATGTTGCTCGGGCGAAAAAAAAGACGATCCCTAGTTAAAGGGACCGCCAAATTTCTGCTGCCGGCGCGTCGCTTTCGCACCGTAGGCCCATTCCGTGGCCCTGTCGCCATGCAAGCGCTAGTAGTACCGGTAGCCGTAGCGGCGGCCGCGTGGCACCCATAGATTGACGAATGGCGCTCTCACATGGACGCCATGGCGACGATTTACATAGACGCTGGCAAATGGAGCATCGACGATCACGCGACGACCGGTCTCGACGCGTGTAAACGGTGCACGAACCACCCGGCGGTGACGATAGCCGCGATGGCGCCGCTTATAGCCCCTGCGGTAAGAATAGCGGTGCTTTCTATATTTTTTGCGATAGTGAACCTTTTTCACAGCAGGGGCAGCACCCTTTGCAACGTTTATGCTTGCCACACCGGCCAGTGGACCGGCTGTAGCGCTGTGACTTGTGACGGTGGCAAAAACAGCAGCCAAAGCTGCCGCTAAGCTGAGACTCAACATGCGGAATGTCGACATAAACCCATCCTCCCAACTAAAATCTGGTCGCGACATTGGCGGCTCGCTATGCCTTAATCAAGGGGACATCCTCAGCTCTGGTGTCGCTGTTCCCTGCTTGTTCCTGTCCCTATGGTCGCAGGTTGGAGTGGGCCAGCGCGTGATGTCATAAAGCGTCAAGCATGGGCCAGCATGCCATAGGGCGTCAGGCTCGTGATGGCGCGGGGGTCTTGTTGCGGGTCGCTGTTCAGTTGGAGGGTCGTTTAGGATGCCGGCAGGGGTATGGAGATTTTTTCGCTTGGTTTGTTATGCGGCACTGGTCCTTGCTCTGATCGGCCTTGCCTGCCTCATCTTGCCGTTTGCGTTCAGTTATTGTCGAGAATCCGGTGGTGGAGCCATGGCGTGTGATGCGCCGATTTATCGGCAACTTTTTGAATTTGGATTTGCGATCGTGATGTTTGGCGCGTTTACAGGTGTGCCGGCTGGTCTTGCCGCAGGCGGTGTGGGCTTCCTTCTGCGTGATGTCTGGGCGTGGTTCACCGATTAATCGAAGAACCCGCGGTTGCGGTGCTGCGCGTCATCGGGTGACGCTAATTGGCAGTGCTACGCAAAGATTTTAGTGAAGGTTGAATGCAACACATTAAGCGCATCGTTCGACAGGTCCGCCAGCAGCGCGACATCTGGCAACATCGTCGACGCAATGGTGGTGCGTTGCGGTTCAACGGCCGCCCTGTCCGCCTGCCTTGGGGTACCAAGCTTGGCATGAGAGTGGTCTGCGATGACGCCTGCTGAACGCGTACACGCTGTTCTCGTTACCTACAACAGTGCCGCCGTTATTGCGGATGCGTTGAAGTCGTTGCCTGACACCACGCAAACAACGGTTGTTGATAACGCAAGCCGTGATGCGACCGCTTCGGTCGTCAAGGGCATGAATGTGCCGATCTTCGTTTCTTCAAGCAACATTGGATTCGGCAATGCTTGCAATTTAGGTGCGCGCGAAGCAGAGCGCGAATTCTTGTTGTTCCTCAATCCTGATGCGCGTCTCCAGCCGGGCGCGCTTGACGCGTTGGTGGCCGCCGCTGACAACAATGCGAACAGTGCTGCTTTCAATCCACGCCTTTTGCGGGCCAATGGTTCGCAGTTTTTTCGCGTGCGCTCACATCTGTTTCCCGAAACCAAACGTGCCAAGCGTCAGACTCCAACAGGAGACCAGGACATAAAAATTCTTTCCGGAGCTGCATTTTTGTGCAGGCGAGCGCTGTTTGAAGAGATGGGCGGATTTGATCCGCATATCTTTATGTACTGTGAAGACGATGATCTTGGTTTGCGGCTGCGAAAGGCGGGCTGGACGCTACGCTATGTGCATGATGCGGTTGTTGTTCACCAAGGCAATCAATCCTCAGCACCATCAGACGCACTTGAATTTACCAAGGCCTATCACGAAATGCGCAGTCGCTGGTACACAGCGGTAAAGCATGGCGTTGGTTTTTCACGGGCTGGGAAATTGAGCCAATCGGTTGTTAACTGGCTCTCCGCTGTACTGACCATGAACCGTGCCCGCCGCATCAAAAACGCCGCCCACATCAAAGCGTTGCTTGAGGAAAGGCCAGCTTCTGACGAAACATAAGTGGGAGCTGGCTATCGTGCTGGCATGTTGTCTTCGATCGCTGATCTCTTACTCAGCAACTTTTTCCGCTTCTACGTAGACTTCGCTGCCCATCTCTTTGAACTTTTCGCTCATCTCGGCCATGCCGGTTTGCTGTTCGTTGAGCTTGGCAGCGTAATCGCGCACGTCTTGAGTGATTTTCATGGAGCAGAATTTCGGCCCACACATGGAACAGAAGTGCGCCACTTTGTGTGCGTCTTTGGGAAGTGTTTCATCATGGAAATGTTTTGCTGTATCTGGGTCGAGTGACAGATTGAACTGGTCTTCCCACCGGAACTCAAACCTTGCCTTTGATAGCGCATCATCGCGCAGCTGAGCTGCTGGGTGCCCCTTGGCGAGGTCAGCGGCATGGGCGGCGATCTTGTATGTGATAACGCCGGTTTTGACGTCGTCTCGATTGGGTAGGCCGAGATGTTCTTTTGGTGTCACATAACACAGCATGGCCGTACCAAACCAACCGATCATCGCGGCACCAATACCGCTGGTGATATGGTCATAGCCAGGCGCAATGTCTGTGGTCAGCGGCCCCAAAGTATAGAACGGAGCTTCACCGCATGCTTTCAGCTGTTTGTCCATATTGACTTTGATTTTATGCATCGGCACATGACCGGGGCCTTC
>JAHZKN010000246.1 GCA_022600335.1 Alphaproteobacteria bacterium | reverse complement strand
GCAAGCGGTGCCGCTCAAGCCGGGTGGACAATTCACCGTTGGACCCATCACGTTTCGCGCGGAGTATTTCGTTACCGCAAACAACTGCGGCAAGTCCGGCCCAGAGTGGCAGGCGGATATGAGAACACTGATGAAGTGGTGCGCATCGAAGTCTCCACAGGATGCACAAGCCAGATTGAACATGCGTAAAGAGGCGCTGGAAGCCTGTGGTGCAAACTAGACGTCGAAGCGTCATATGACTGTTACAGTCTGCAGATACGTCTCGCAAACCAGGGATTGAATCGAACCAGATAAAGAACCGCATCTCACAGTGTGTGAGGTGCGGTTCTTTTTGCGTTTTGCCGGGAGCGGTGCCGTCGGACTGTGAGGTTGCGCGACATATCGCTTGCGGAGCAACGTAAGCCATCGGGGTTATTCGAGCTCGTAGTTGGCCCTTAGTTGGCGGGCGAAACGGTCATTTCGTTCCTGCGAGGGTGACGCCCAACCCAATTGAGGCTAAAAGCGCTGTTGAGAGAGCTACCCAGGCGGTGCCTCTGCTGTTGAGGCAAACAAAAAACGTGGGATCCCACGACCTGGATCGCGAGGGAGACAAGGCATGAAACGACTCATCGTGTTGATATTTTTGCTGGCCGTTGGATTTTACGTCGCGTGGCCAGCGTGGTCTGGCTATCAGATCAAGTCAGCGCTTGATGCCGGGGACGCAGCCACACTGAGACATAAGATTGATTTTGTCAGCGTGCGCCAATCTTTGCGCCCTGCAGCGACCCATCATGCAGAAAAAATGCTGACCGAAACATTGCAAGCCGGTGGGCCTGTCTCCACGGTTCTCGACGATCAAACCAAGGCCACGTTGCTGCCAAAGATTGTGGACTCGACATTAGATCAAGTGGTGACGCCGGAGAACCTGATCCGCATTGCATCGCAGGGTGGGGCGATCAAAGACACCATCACAAAGATTGTTAAAGAACAGATGGGTGGATCCCTTGGCGGCATTGCTGGTCTTGGCAAGTTAAAAGGCCTCAAAATCGGCGGCGGCGATGGTGGCGGTGGCGACGGCGTTGAAATCGATATTGGTGGCCTGGTTGGCGGTATTGTTGGCGGCGCGACGAATAACAAGGGTCTTGGTGAGCTATTTGGTGGCGATGACGAACCAGAACCTGCCGCACCCACTCCACAACCTGCCGCGCAACCTGAAGCAAAGACCAAAAAACCAAAATACGGTCTCAATAACATCAAGAGCTTTGGCTTTGCAGGACCATTGGGTCTGCAGGTTGGCGTTGCCAAGGATGCAAAGGCAAAGCTTCCAGATGTCACCGCCGAGATGGGCTTTCGCGGTATGGATTGGAAGTTGGTCGGGCTGCACCCTCGGTTCTAGCTTTGTGGTTTTGAGTCTAACGTTCCGACAAGGCGTTCCATCGTTAGTCCCTGCACCAGTATAGAAAAGACGACAACGACGTAGGTCATGGTCAGGATCGCATCCTTGTAGGGTGTGTCGGGCAGAGACAGCGCCAGCGCCACTGAGATACCACCACGCAGACCGCCCCATGTGAGCACGCGGATCGTGCCGTCGGTGAATTGCTTGCGGATGGATAACAAGCCAATTGGTATTGAGACGGCAAGCAGGCGGGCGCCCAATACGATGGGGATCGCGGCCAGAGCCAGCCAGGTTTGCTCAAAATTGCGCCCGATCAGAAGCACTTCCAGACCGATCAGCAAGAACAAAACCGAATTCAAAATTTCGTCGATCAACGTCCAGAACTGAAAAACGTGTTGGCGGGTTGACTCGCTCATAGCAAACCGCGCCCCTTGGTTGCCAATCAATAAACCTGCAACAACAACCGCAATTGGTCCGGATAGATGGAGCCGCAGTGCTAAGGCATAAACGCCGGTGACCAGCGCCAGGGTGATCATCACTTCGATGATGTGTTCATCTACGACGCGCAGCAAAGCGTAGGTTATCAGGCCTGCAACAAGTCCTAACACGGCACCGCCAAGGGCTTCGATCAAAAACAGTTTTATGACGGATAGAGTATCAATCGCACCACCATCAGGAGCGCCCGCACCAACGGCGATGGCAACAAGAATAGTGAACACGACCACTCCGACGCCGTCGTTTAGGAGGGATTCACCAGCGATTTTCGCTTGTAAGAGTCGTGGCACTTTGATGTGCTTTAGGATTGAGAGCACAGCAACGGGATCGGTGGGTGAAATGAGTGCGCCAAATACAAGCGCCCATATAAAGGGAAGGTGAAAGCCGACCCAGCTTGCTACCAACCATATCAATCCGCCGACCACAAATGTTGAGATTAGTATGCCGATCGTTGCCATCAGGGCGATGGCCCATTTGTTTTCTGCAAGGTCAGAGAGATTGACGTGCACGGCACCAGCAAACAACAGCGCAGCAAGAAAACCTTCGAGAAGGACTTTGCGAAAATCGATCGATTTAAGGAGTGTTAGAACGCTTTCCGAAATTCCAAGGTTTGGTCGCAACGCTTCTAAGCCGACGATGATCAGTGAGGCCATGAGGGCCACAACGACCAAGCCGATGGTGTGCGGTAGTTTCAAAATGCGGTAGTTGACCAATCCAAACAAAGCGGAAAGAGCAAGCAGCGCGGCGATGATTTCAAGCAAAGTCATGGGCAGGTCTTTGTTGGCATGTGTTTCAAGGCTGTAAGCGGCACTATGATCGCTTGTTCCTTGCCTTAAGAATCATAGCAGTGGCAATCAAAGAAAACTCAGGCGTGGAAGATGTCGGCTGGGTGAACTTTGCCCCAAGCCGTCATATTGACCCGCTTCAATACGCCGTATGCTCACGGTGCGGTGGAAATTTATTAAGGCTTTTAGAGGCGTTAGGGTGTTGTGCGGGCTGTGAGAAGGGTTAGTGTCAGTCTAATGATGGATAGGAAGCTCGGCTTGAATCTGCTTAACAACTTTCGAAAATGAGTTGCGGTTGTGCACCGGGCTGTCCCACAAGCCGGTCGCACCATTGAGGATTGAGGCCAATGAAGCGGACTTTGAAATACGGACAAAACCCCCATCAAAAAGCCACTGTGGAGTTAGATAAAGCCGCTGAAGATCCATTGGCCTTGGCCCACTACACGACCCCGGAGGGAGGTCGAATTTCAACGCAACTCTCCGATATGAGTTGGGGCGCTTTGAATGATCTCAATCGTGGTGTCGATGTTTTGGTGCGGTGCGCCGCGGCCTTTGAAGTCAATACGGGTTCGGTCCCAAAACTTGCGATTGTCTTGCAACATGGCACCGCCAGCGGGGCTGCTTATGGCGACTCAGATCAGGTGATCGAAGCTGCCATTGCAGGAAATTACCGCGCCTCTTATGGGTCCTTTCTAATTACTAATGTTGAAATGACGGATACGGTTGCTTTGCATGTGCGCCAGTGGATGCCAGCTAACCGGCCGTTTTCAGGCATCGCGGCACCGTTAATTGCAAAGAAGGCTCGGGGCTTTTTCGCGCGCAAGTCAAAGGCCTGCCATCTTTTTGTCAACTCAGCTCTTGGACATGTCGGGCAGGCCGCCATTGATGAAAGTGTTGAGCAACGAACAATACGCGGCGCTGTTCTGTATCAAAAACGCAATGCCTATATTCCGAAATTCCCTAAGGCCTGGGACAAACAATTGATCAGCGACATGTGTTTGGCCTGGGGCGTGGCCGCCTCAAGCAACAGCACAGCAATTGCAATTGTCAATTCCGGTCGCCTTGTTGCCAATGCAGCGGGCGAACAGGAGCGGGCAGCGGCATGCGAAGAAGCGATTGCTCAGTGCCTTCGCAATGGCAAGGCAAGCAACCTCAAAGGTGCGGCTGTTGCAAGCGATGGGTATTTCTCTTTTGCAGATGGCGTGGACGCTCTCGGACGTAAAAAGGTGAAAGCTATTTTTGCAACGCATGGTTCGACGAATGACAAAGAGGTCGCAAAACACGCCCAATCATTTGATCATCTGGTGTTTCATACCGTGCCGGATCCGACGGGGCGGTCGTTCTGCGGTGGTTAATCTATGTCGTGAGACTTCGCTTTGTTCACAGCTCATTCTCACAATCGATCTCGATTTCGCAATTGACTTGAGGGCAAGTTGCCACCTGGGCTAGCGTCGGGGCCGTGAATCAGGTCCAGCTTCCGCTCATCTCTAAACTAGACCCCTTAAATTGGACCCGCTCGGAGAGCCAACATGTCGATCGAGATCGGCGCTTTTCAAATTTTGACCGTGCTCGCCTTGTGTGTGGGCGGCGCCTTTGCATTTTGGAACTTAAGATCGTTTTTGCGGCTTAGGCGCGTAGTCTATCGCCCGCGTCTCAGTGGCCGGGGAAAACAGGGCGATTCACGCCGCGCAGAGCGAGCGTTGATGCAGAAAACGTTCGTGCAGTTCCTGCTATGGTCGATTGGGACGCTGGTGTTTATCGTTACATTACTGCCGCGGCTTGTGCAGATCTGACAGCCGAATTGAGTGGTGTCTGACAACGTACTCCAAGCCCAGCCTGCGAAAGATAAAAAAATGCCCGCGGATGAGTTGTCCGCGGGCGTTTCAATTTTTTGTTGCTGTGTCTCACAACCCTCGATTGGGATTTAGAAACACACCGGGTGTTAAAGGGGTGCGCTTTGCGCGGCCTACATCATGCCGCCCATTCCGCCCATGCCACCCATTCCGCCCATGTCAGGCATTGCAGGTGCGCCGGCACCTTCCTTCTTCGGTGAGTCGGCGACAGCGGCTTCGGTTGTGACCATGAGGCCCGCGATCGAGGCAGCGTCTTGCAATGCGGTGCGGACAACCTTGGCTGGGTCGAGAATGCCTTTCTTTAGCAGGTCGCCATACTCGCCATTTTGCGCGTCGTAGCCGAAGGCAGCGTCCTTGGATTCCAGAACTTTGCCGACAACGATTGAGCCTTCAACGCCAGCGTTCTCTGAAATTTGGCGAATAGGCTCTTGCAGAGCACGAATAACGATCTTGATGCCGGCATCCTGATCAGGATTTTCGCCTTTGACCGTGATGGCATTGGCCGCTTTCAGCAGCATGACACCACCACCTGGGACAACGCCTTCTTCGACGGCAGCGCGGGTTGCGTTCAAAGCGTCATCGACACGGTCTTTACGCTCCTTCACTTCAACTTCCGTTGCACCACCGACGCGGATTACGGCAACACCGCCGGCCAGTTTGGCGAGCCGTTCTTGCAGTTTCTCACGGTCATAGTCTGATGTGGTTTCTTCGATTTGTGCTTTGATCTGACTGACACGGGCTTCGATGTCTTTCTTGGCACCGTTACCATCGACGACGGTTGTGTCGTCCTTGGTGATCGATACGCGCTTGGCGTGACCGAGCATGTCAAGAGAGACGTTTTCAAGCTTGATGCCAAGATCTTCAGAGATCATCTGGCCGCCGGTGAGCACAGCAATGTCCTCAAGCATAGCCTTGCGGCGATCGCCGAAGCCCGGTGCTTTCACAGCAGCAACCTTGAGGCCACCGCGTAGCTTGTTGACGACCAGGGTTGCCAGAGCTTCGCCTTCAATGTCTTCAGCGATGATCAGCAATGGCTTGGAGGTCTGAACCACGGCTTCCAGAACAGGCAGCAGAGCCTGAAGGCTGGTGAGCTTCTTTTCGTGGATCAAGATGTACGGATCTTCCAGCTCGGAGATCATTTTGTCGGCGTTGGTGACGAAGTATGGTGACAGGTAGCCACGATCAAACTGCATGCCTTCAACAACATCCAATTCGGTAGCAAGGCTCTTGGCTTCTTCAACCGTGATAACACCTTCGTTGCCAACCTTTTGCATGGCTTCGGCAATCATGTCGCCAATTTCACTTTCGCCGTTGGCTGAGATGGTCCCGACCTGTGCAATTTCTGCTGAATCTTTGACCTTTTTGGAGGTCTTAGAGATGGCCTCAACCACTTGAGAAACGGCCTTGTCGATGCCACGACGCAGATCCATTGGATTCATGCCAGCGGCAACAAACTTTAAGCCTTCGCGAACGATGGCCTGGGCTAGAATAGTAGCTGTTGTGGTGCCGTCACCGGCTTCGTCATTTGTTTTCGACGCCACTTCGCGCACCATTTGTGCGCCCATGTTTTCAAACTTGTCATCAAGCTCGATTTCTTTTGCAACGGTAACGCCATCTTTCGTTGTGCGTGGTGCACCGAACGATTTGTCGATGACGACATTGCGGCCTTTCGGGCCAAGTGTGACCTTTACGGCATTGGCCAAGATATCAACGCCGCGCAGCATTTTTTCGCGCGCTTCTGTTGAAAATTTTACGTCTTTCGCAGCCATTCTAGGGCAACTCCTGAAATTTGAGGATTAGTGTTTGAAGAGGGTCAAGGTGGCGTTAGCCTTCCAGGACACCCATGATGTCGCTTTCCTTCATGATGAGGAGGTCATCGCCATCAATTTTGACTTCGGTGCCGGACCATTTGCCAAACAGCACACGGTCGCCCTTCTTAAGGTCGAGAGCGACAACCTTGCCGCTGTCATCGCGGCCACCCGGGCCGACGGCGACAACTTCGCCCTGTTGCGGTTTTTCTGCTGCGCTGTCCGGAATAATGATGCCGCCAGCAGACTTGGTCTCGGCGTCAACGCGTTTGACGACCACGCGGTCGTGAAGTGGACGGAATTTCATCGAAATACTGCTCCGTAGTGAGAGACATGTTCGGGGCCGGCAGCACAGGGCAACCGGCTCGGGGTCACAACGCGCCCTGACGGCACGCTTAGCACTCTCTCCAAGAGAGTGCTGACAGGCGGGAAATAGTCAGCCGAGCTCGGCCTGTCAATAGCTGGCCCTGAGATAGGGCGCGCTGCGACAAAATTCGTCGCAATGTTAAGATTTTGGATGCCTCACGGTACCGGTCGATGGTGACCGTTGTGGCTTGGTCTATTGGCTGGCCATGCTAAACAGACACCTAAATCCAAAGCGCGATAGGGAGGACAAAATGGTCTGGTCTCGTGGGTTTGCCGGGTGCTTGCGCCGGATGCAATTTGTGGCCGGCCTCAGTGTCGGTGTCGTTATCGCAACTGGTGCAATGGTCACCCCGGTAGCAAGCGAGCCAGCGGCTGGTATTCCCAACTTGGTTGGCACCTGGGACGGTGAAAACCACACCATCTCCGACAAAAAAGGCCTGAAAACCTGGAAAAAAACGATTCAGATTACAAAGCAAACCGACCGCAGGTTCCGAGGCCATTTTGACTATTCAGCGGGGCGCAAAGAATTTTTTGGGGTGATCTATCCGGACAATACGTCGATTAGCTGGGTGGCCTCAGATAGCCGCGGTTACAACCATGGCCGCATCCTGCCAAACGGGAATATTGCCGCTTGCTACGTTGAATCCGGCATTGATGCCACGGCAGGCTGCGTTGAGCTGAGCAAACAGCCTTAGGGCTGAGCCGCATGGTTCGTTGAATGCACTCAACCGCTGTTTCGGGGCGCACAGCCGCGATGAATATGGCGCAGCGCGGTGCCAGGGCCCGGAACTCTCGATTTCAACGCTTGAGCACAGGTCTATCCAATGCCTCTTGGGTTGCAATCAGAGCGAACATAACTTAAAGATCTGCAATCTAAGGTTTATACTGAATCAAGTCGCAACCGGGGCGAGGAACATATGGCGACTGAAGTTGGGGCAACGGTTGCTGACGATGCTGGCGGGTCGTCGACGGCAGAAGAAGCCACAAACCGTCTCGAATATCTGGCGGATCTTCTTTTGGATCTCCAGTCGTTGGCGGGGCGCACTGGAGGACCAACCCTCAGCGGACTGCTGGCGTTGGCCGCGGCAGAGGCACAGCTACAGGCGCAGGCGCGGTCCGGCCAAATGAGTCCGGTTAAGCCGGAAATGACTTAGCTCACGCCATCCTCTATTTGCCGAAGCGCAATCAGCTGATGTCCGTGATGCTCGATACGGCCAGAGAGATCCAATTCAAAAACAATGCTGCGCACGATGCGGATGGCAAGGCCTGTGGCGCGCGCCAGTTCGTCAACGTCAATTGGATTGGGTCCAAGTGCCGCGAGCACGTCTGCAGTTTGAGAATCGTTGGGCGGCGCGGGCGCCTCTGCCGTTGCCGCTTTGTGCAAAGATTGCGTCATATGATGAGCTGGTTCAGAAAGGCCCGGTTGGAGGTCGGCCCCAATGGGCTGTAACGTTTCTAGAATATCTTCAACCTTTGTTGCTAGCGAAGCCCCATCTTTCAGCAACTGCAGTGTTCCTTCTGCTCGTGGGTCGAGAGGATGGCCGGGTACAGCAAACACTTCGCGCCCCATTTCGCTCGCCAGCCGTGCGGTGACCAACGACCCCGACCGGCGCGCCGCTTCGACGATCAACACGCCAAGCGAAATACCCGCAATGATGCGATTGCGACGTGGAAAATCAGCGCCACGCGGCTGAAACCCCGGTGGCATTTCACTGACGAGGCATCCGTGTTGTGCAATCGCGTGCTGGAGTTCGACATGTTCTGGCGGGTAGGTGATGTCCACGCCGCCGGCGAGCACAGCAATTGTCGCTTTGTTAAGTGCAGCTTTGTGGGCAGCGGCATCGATGCCGCGTGCAAGACCAGAGACAATACACAAGCCAGCTTCGGCCAGTTGCGCAGAAAAGGTGCGTGCCAGTTTCACGCCTGCCGCTGAAGCTTGTCGTGATCCAACAATGGCGATGGACGGTTGCGCCAGCAGTGCCGCATTACCTTTTATATAGAGCAGTGGCGGCGGTGCATCCGTGACGGCTAAGTGCGCTGGAAATCCTGGCTCGATTGTGAATAAGGGCACCGCACCAACTTTGGCGGCAGCAGCAAGCTCCGCCTCAGCACGCTCGGCCGGGCAGATCTTAATGGCGCGTTGTTTCGTATTGCGCTCTGCAATAGCTGGCAATGCTGCCAGAGCTTGTTCAGCACCGCCATGGTGATTGATCAGTTTGCGAAAGGTAACGGGCCCAACGTTTGTGGAGCGGATAAGACGCAGGCAGGCGATGCGACCTGCTTGATCCAGTGGTGCGACCGGAAGCGGGGCAGGTGTAAAGAGATTTTGTTCAGTTGGCGGAGTTGCCAATCTTCGATTCCTCACCGCGTCTCAAACGCGCAATGTTGTCACGATGCTTCCACAGCACAAGAAGTGTCATTGCGGCGAGCAAATAGAACATGACACCTGCGCCACCTGTTGCGAACGCTAGCAACGGTGTTGCAATGCTGGCAATAAGGGCTGCAAGTGATGAAAGTCGCGACACGCCGGCAACGGTCAGCCAGATCACACAGAAGACTGCGGCGAGCAACGGCGCTGCGCCAAGCAGGACGCCAATGTAGGTGGCGACACCTTTGCCGCCTTTGAACTTCAGCCAAACTGGAAATAAGTGACCAAGAAAAGCTGTGAAACCTGCTGCAAGGCCCGCGTTGTAGGCTCCTGTTGGAGACGCATGGAAAAGATGTGATGCCAGCCAGATCCCAACCAACACTGCAGCGGCACCCTTGAGAAGATCAAGAAGCAGAGTCGTGGCAGCTAAGCTTTTGTTGCCGGTGCGCAGAACATTGGTGGCGCCAATGTTGCCGGAGCCAATGGTGCGTACATCGCCCAGTCCAGCAGCGCGCGTGAGTAGCAGCCCAAATGGTGTTGATCCGAGGCCATAGCCGATCACAGCAACAGCAAGCAGGCAGGGGATTGGCAGGTCCATGGTCGATGCTGTCTCTGCTGGCGAGGACGGCTTACGTTAGCCGCGCGTTACCGATCGGATGTAATCAGACGTGTAGTCCGACCGTTCAAGTGTTTGCCGTGTCAGGGTAGCGGTAGACGCTAACGCCGGCAACCAGGGTTTGCTTCACCCGTCCTTGCAGTTTGGCCTCGTCAAACGGGGTGTTCTTCGAGCGAGCGCGTAAGAAGTCTTTGTTCACCACCCAGGGCTCATCGGGATCAAAGATGATCAAATCCGCCGGCGCGCCTTTGCTGAGCCGACCGGTGCTTAAGCCAAAGATGCGCGCTGGGTTGATGGTCAACGCTTTGAGGATCGTCGTCAGCGCAATACCATCGGTATGGTGTAGGCGCAGAACGCCGGACAGCAAAGTTTCCAAGCCAATGGCGCCGTCTGCAGCTTCTGAAAACGGGCGGCGCTTATCGTCAGTATCTTGCGGATCATGGCTGGAAACGATGATGTCAATGTCACCAGATGCAATGGCCTGCACCATGGCCTGGCGGTCATCTTCGCTGCGCAATGGCGGGCGGATCTTAAAAAAGGTCCGGTAGGACCCGATGTCGTTTTCGTTCAACGTCAGATGATTGATCGAGACACCACACGTGACCGGCAATTTGTTGGTCTTTGCATTTTGGACAACAGCGAGGCTTTCTGCACAACTGATGGTCGCCGCGTGATAGCGCCCGCCGGTCATTTCCACCAGCCGTACATCGCGCTCCAACACAATCGTCTCAGCACTGCGCGATACACCGGTCAGCCCCAGGCGGGCAGCGACTTCGCCGGAATTCATCGCGGCGTTCTGCGATAGGTACGGGTCCTCTGTATGATGCACGATCACCGCGTTGTGGTCTTTGGCGTAGTTGAGCACATTGCGCATGACGCGGGTGTTGGCGATAGAGGATTTGCCGTTCGAGAACGCAATGGCACCGGCGCGTTTGAGAAGACCAATTTCAGTCATCTCTTCGCCTTTAAGGCCGCGCGTGGTGGCCGCCATCGTGTGCACACGAACAACCGCATTGTCGCGGGCGCGCCGCTGAATAAAGTCAACCAGCGACACCTGGTCGATAACCGGATCGGTATCTGGCATGACGATGATGCTGGTCACACCACCTGCAGCGGCAGCCTGACTGGCCGTCATCAAGGTTTCGCGATGTTCGGAGCCAGGTTCGCCGGTAAACACCTGCGCGTCGATCAGACCAGGACACAAGATGTGGCCGCCACAGTCGATGATTTCCATCCCGTCCGGCGCATTGCGGCGCAAGTGCTTGCCAATATCCTCAATCAGCCCCTCACGGACCACAACGCCACCGGGTTCATCACGCTCTGTTTCTGGATCAATCAGGCGGGCATTGATGTAGGCCGTTGGTTTGGCCGTTTGCTTGGCGGTTGCCGTGGCAGCTGATTTGGTCATAGACGCGGTCCTCCTCAGCTCGGCAAATGGGTTGAAAGGGCTTCGAGCACTGCCATGCGTACAGCGACTCCCATTTCAACCTGCTCGCGGATCACACTGCGCGAATGATCTGCAATGGTGGACGCAATCTCGACGCCGCGATTCATCGGGCCGGGGTGCATGATCAGCGCATCGGGTTTGGCTTTTGACAGCTTGTCGTGGTCGAGGCCAAAGAAATGGAAGTACTCGCGGCTCGAGGGCACGTAGGCACCTTGCATGCGTTCGCGCTGCAAGCGCAGCATCATGATGACATCAACACCGTCCAGCCCGCTCCACATGTCGGTGAAGGCCTCGACGCCAAAGCGCTCAGGTGTTGGCGGTAGCAGTGTCGAGGGCGCAATGATGCGCACCCGGGCACCGAGTGCGTTGAGTAACTCGATATTCGAGCGGGCAACGCGCGAATGCACAACGTCCCCGCAGATTGCGACAAGTAGACCTTCCAGTCGTCCCTTGGCGCGGCGAATGGTAAGTGCATCGAGAAGCGCTTGCGTCGGATGTTGATGCGACCCATCGCCGGCATTGATGACTGAGCAATCGACTTTTTGCGACAACAGTTCCACGGCACCGGCCGCATGGTGGCGCACAACGATGATATCGGGGCGCATGGCATTGAGTGTGACGGCGGTATCAATCAGGGTTTCACCCTTCTGTACCGAGGACGTCGAGACGTTCATGTTGAGGACATCGGCACCAAGACGTTTGGCAGCGAGCTCAAACGAGGCTTGGGTGCGGGTCGAGGCCTCAAAAAAAAGATTGATTAAGGTGCGCCCGCGCAGCAGATCGCGCTTTTTGTCAACCTTGCGGTTGTTTTCGGCAGCTTTGTCGGCAAGGTCGAGAAGAGCAACGAGCTCGTCAGCCGTCAGGTTCTCGCAGGAGAGGAGGTGACGGTGGGGGAAGCGATTTTTTGGCTTCTTGCGAGCATTAGGCATTAAAACCGGTTCTATAAGCTCAGAATCTCCAACCGGCAAGCAAGTCGCTTCACTTTCTTGGCTGGAAGTTGATAAAAATCACAATCATGGCCAATTCTAAAACAAGTCCCGGACCTGACGACACGGTCCCGAACCAGTCACCGCTATTCCAGGGCGTTAATCTTTTCACCACCGATCAGGCGTTGTCAGAAGCTGTGGCACGTGAATGCGGTGGCAGCAGAGATCGTGAACCGCTGATTCACTTTGGCGCCACCTGTGGCAGCCCGGAAGCGGCTGAGCTCAATCGGCTGGCTAATGAAAATCCTCCCGAACTGCACACCCACGACAGTCAAGGGCGCCGGCGTGATGAAATTGAATTTCATGCAGCCTATCACCGATTGATGGATATCAGTTGTGGCCAGGGCTTGAAGGGCGCGCTGTGGGACGACATTGATCCGAGCGCCAAGACTCCAACATCGGTGCCCGTTGGCACGACAGCAGGCGGCCACGTCCATCGCGCAGCAGGATTGTTTATGGCCGCGCAAATGGAGTCCGGTCACTGCTGCCCGGTCACGATGACCAACGCAGCCGTGCCGACCCTTCTGATGCAGCCTGACCTTGCGTCTGAATGGTTGCCCAAAATTCAGTCTCGTGCCTACGACCCGCGCTTTGTGCCGGATACGGACAAATTGAGTGTCACTCTGGGCATGGGGATGACTGAAAAGCAGGGCGGCACCGATGTGCGTCAAAATACAACGACGGCAACGCCGATTGGCAAGCCAGGCCCTGGCCAGCTCTATCAGCTTGTTGGTCACAAGTGGTTTATGTCTGCGCCGATGTCTGATGCATTTCTCGTGTTGGCCCAGGCAAAAGGAGGATTGTCCTGCTTCTTGGTGCCACGCTTTCGAGACGACGGCCGGGTCAACGGGCTGCAGTTTCAACGGTTGAAAAATAAATTGGGCAATCGCTCGAATGCCTCTTCAGAAGTGGAATTTGACAATGCGCACGGATGCTTGATCCATGAAGAAGGTCGCGGCATTGCTACGATTATCGAAATGGTTACCTACACGCGTCTCGATTGCGCTATCTCTTCAGCAGGCCTGATGCGTTTTGCGTTGGCATACGCCATTAACCATTGCACGCATCGTACGACGTTCGGAAAGCCGCTGGTTGACCACGTTATCATGCAGCAGGTTCTCGCTGACCTCGCATTGGAAGTAGAAGCTGCAACAACGCTGGTATTCCGATTGGCGCGCGCATTTGATCACGCGGATGATACGCGTGCGGGCGCCTGGCGCCGGTTGATGACGCCAATTACCAAATACTGGGTGTGCAAGATTGCACCAACGGTTGTGGCCGAAGCCATGGAGTGTCTGGGCGGCAATGGCTACGTTGAAACGATGCCACTGGCACGCCTCTATCGTGAAGTGCCGGTGAATGCAATTTGGGAGGGTTCGGGCAACGTTATGGCTCTGGATGTGCTGCGGGTGCTGCAAAATGATCCAGAAGTTGCAGAGATTGTCATGGATGAGCTCGCGCAGGCCGCAGGTGATGATAGCCACCTGCAAGCGGCCCATGCGCGCGTTGCAAAGTGCCTGCATGAGCCGCGGACTTTAGAGATCCGTGCGCGCATGTTGGTTGAAGGGCTGGCGGTGCTGGCCGCCGGCACCATTTTGAGGGATCACGCTCCGGAGTTTGTTGCCGATGGTTTTATTGCGACCCGTCTTGGCTCAAGCATGCGCCAGACTTACGGCCAGGGTTTGGAGTGGACGGATGCAAAGTCGATTATTTCCCGCGCGAGCCCCGCTCATAAGTGACGAAACGCGACCCAGAAAGGCTGCGTGCATCACCCGCTGGATGAGGTCTCGCCCTGTGCATCAAGTCTGATGCTGGTTTTGCAACTTTCTGACGATTGCTTGTAAGTTCTTGACAAAATCAGCTTGCTGATCAGGCGGGATGGGCGAAAGGATCTTGCGCTCGATATCGGCAAGTCTTGGTGTTAGGTCCGCTAGCGTTCGTTCACCTTTTTCAGTGACGGAGATGGCATATGCGCGCGCATCATGATTGGTGCGCTTGCGGTCAAGTAGTCCTTTTGCTTCTAGGCGACCAACAATGTCGGCAAGGGTTGAGCGGTCAATGCCGGTATCGGCCACCAATGTTGCCTGGCTCGGCTCATCTCGACTTTGCGCGGCTGTTAGAACTGCAAATTGTCTGGGTGTCAGGGCGTGGTCGCGAATACTGGCGAGAAACAATTCATCGCCACCTTGCCCGGCGCGGTGCAGCATATGAGTCAGTTGGTTGGTCACTGGGCTGTCCGGATTGGACTTCGCATCCGCAAGTGCTCTCACGTCTGTGCCTCTAATATCGCGGGCCCTGAGCCAAAAGGGCGTGCAGAATAAGTCTCAATCGGGCTGAGACTGGGGCTCTCAAGGTGGATACGCTCGGGTCGGTTGCGGGTTTCGCCCGCGGCAGCCATGCAGATCACGAATTTGTTATCGCCATGCTTTGATGCGCAACACAGAGTAGACGATGATAGCGTGCAGATCCTGGCATCTAGAGGTTGCGTAGACGGTCAAGCGCGCCTTGCAGGATAACGCTTGCTGCTACTTTATCGATTACGTCGCGGCGGCGTTGGCGGCTGGTGTCGGCATCCAGCAAAACGCGTTCTGCTGCAACCGTCGACAGGCGCTCATCCCAGTACAACAGCGGCAACGGACTGTGTTGTGTCAAATTTCGTGCAAAGGCCCGTGTTGCCTGAACGCGCGGGCCGTCGCTACCATCGAGGTTAAGTGGCAGGCCGAGAACCCAACCGCCGATCTGATGTTCACTGGCAAGCTCCTGTAAGTGTACGACGTCAATTGAAAATTTACGTCGCTTAACAGTCTCCAAAGGGGTGGCGATGGATCGTGTGACATCCGAGAGCGCTAGCCCGAGTGTCTTGGTGCCCGCGTCGATGCCGATCAAACGACCCGTGGGCGTGGCTTCAATAAACCCACTCGGATCCTCAAATATCGCCTCGGAACCCGTCACTCGGTCACCTGGTTCATTGTAATATCAACTCCACTTTTACATTTTCCGACTAATTTGGGCCGACGTCCAGCAACCCCACCCGAGCGTTCCAATCTGGTCTTTTGCCCAAGCTTGAAAAAGCAAGATGAGGTTTTCAGTAGCTGAAGTCACGTCAATCTTTGCTACTTTATGGAGAAGGAGCTTGGCTTTGACCAGCCTGTCGCAAATGGAAAAGGCGACGTTAGAAAGGCCTCGGATGACTTTGGCGCAGGCCGCGAATTTTGATTGCCGCAATTGATTACAATCTAACAATCAAGGACTGAGTCAAACCGT
>JAHZKN010000245.1 GCA_022600335.1 Alphaproteobacteria bacterium | reverse complement strand
TGAAATCGCTGTCGGCCTAAAGCGCCCGCATCGCAGCAGCGATGGAGGTGTTGCGCTTGGCTACGGTTATGACAGCAGCGGTCAACTTGAGGTTGGCACCTGCAATACAACCGTTTGGATCTCAGGATCCAATCTGCGGGATGGATCGGATGAAGACCGCGTCGCGCGTGGCGGCGAACGCTTCGTTAGCGGATTGCAGGGCGTCGACAAATCAACCGGCGATCCCATCAACGCATCTCAACCCCTCACCGGATCGGGCGCGCTGCAAGGCGTTGTCGATTACTTCTTTGGTGGCTCAGAAGTGGCGCCATGGGAAAGCTGGTTTGTGACATCAGATGGTGCAACGAGCGAGGCCAGAAAAATTGGTCACAGTGGAGATGTTTCCGTCTACGCGCCATGCCAATCCGTCGCCCAGGTTGACGACCCCGAAATTGATGTTCCGGTTCTGCCGCCAGAAATTCCTGAAGAGCCACCAGAAATCCCGCACGGCACGCCTGTTGTCAAAATTGACAAAGTTTGTGCGCCAGGTGCCATCGGTGGATTGATCTCATGCACCATCTCGGTCACCAACACGGGCTCTGAAACGCCAGCATGGCCAATCATATTTTCGGACGTCTCAACAATCCTATCGGGACCTGGTGTGGGCGGAGTCACCAATATTACGTCTGCGACCCCGGATGGCGCGGACTGGTTCTGTACGCCGACACCAACTGCTGATTTTGCCTGTGCGCTTCCAGGTTTCTCTTTGCCGCCTGGTATATCGCGCAATGTTACCGTTCAACTCAACACGGCAGACCTGGTGGCCGCTGGCAACTTTGGATTCAAAAATTGTGCGTCCCTTGCTTGGCCGCATTTTGGAATTGCTTGCGATGAAGGCGGTGCGGATCTGAAGTTTGAAAAAACTGGTCCCCAAGTTGGGGTCGCCAGTGGCGATGCCACGTATACACTTACCATCACAAATACCGGTGACAGTGCCTTTACCGGGAAAGTTATGCTCACCGACCAGCTGTTTATTTCTGGTGCCCCGGCAGCCCTGCCGATCGTAGGCATCAATCCGGACCCATTGTGCGATGGTGGACTGCCTGGAAACCTCCCCATGTCGTGCGTCACACAGCTCACGCTGGCAGCCGGTGCATCTACGTCATTCGACATGACCGTCACGTTGCCAGCGGACCCAGCCGGCGTCGGCTATTGGGCCCACAACTGCTTCACGGTTACAGATCCGTTGTTCGGTCCCCTGCCCGGTCCACCAGGACCAGGTGCCGGACAGAGCTGCATGTGGACTGAGGTGCTTCCTGTCGAGGTTGCATCCAACCTCAAAATTGAAAAGACCGCGCTCAATGGTGGCAAGTGCCAAAAGGCTGGTGGCGACGTGATCGAATGCGACTACGAAATCGAAATCACCAATGAAGGCGAAGTCCCATTTAGCGATTTTGTATCTTTGGACGAAACTGTGCCCGAGAAGGCGACGCTAACCAGCGGTGACCCCGGCTGGGTGTGCGGTGGTCCGGCACCGAACTACAAATGTAATTCAGGCGGTAGTGTTGACCTTATCAAAGGGG
The DNA here is from genome assembly GCA_022600335.1 of Alphaproteobacteria bacterium. Taxonomy (GTDB): domain Bacteria; phylum Pseudomonadota; class Alphaproteobacteria; order Rhizobiales; family Hyphomicrobiaceae; genus JAHZKN01. The sequence goes on along the minus strand of JAHZKN010000245.1, from coordinate 3,627 downwards.
CATCGACAAGCTTCCCTGTGAAAATCTCCATGCCGCTTCCTGACTTGGAGGCAAACGGATGCAAGGTGACCAATCGTGTCAAGATCACAGCACCAGCCGGCGGCAGTCAAAGCAACTTCAAAATCACAGATGATGAGGCAGAGGCCAGTGCCGATGCGTTCCTGCAGTGGTGGGTTGGTGGCATGTTGTTCATCACATGCGATCCAACGAATATAAAGACAGAAAAGATTGCAAAGGGACCATGCACAAAGATCGGGAACTTGTGGCGCTGCATTTATGACGTCACGCTGACTAATCTTGGGCCTGATCCGCTGACTAGCGCAATCAAACTAAAAGAGACCTTTAGCGCAACGCCTGAAGCCTTGACCTTTGATGCTGCTTGGAATTGCTCCGGCGGTGGCGTCAACTATGAGTGTGAATACCCAGTGACGAATCTACAGAAGGGTGACACGCTCAAGTTCTCAGTGACAGCGGAAGTGCCTGAGCGGGGCTTATGCAGTCTCAAGAACACCGCCAGCCTTGTATTTCCAATTGCAGGTACGCGCGGCAATAGTGATGGCAGCGACGATACTGCTTCTGCCGTCGCCAAAATTCCATCGCGCAAGTGCACCAAGCCACTGCCTGAGGTCGATCCGATTTATCCGATCGTTGATCCTGAGCCAACATGTCCAAATGGGCGCGCACGCCGCTCAGACGGCAGTTGCCCGTGCCCGCGCGGTGAAACATGGAACCGTAAAATCGGCAAGTGTGAACCCAAGCAATGCTTCGATCCCGAGCGGCGCAAACCAAACGGAAAATGTTGTCCACGTGACACCATTTGGAATCAATATCAGGGCACATGCACGCCGTCGTGCCCAGAAGGTCAGCACTGGAACCCGCGCAAGCAACGTTGCGTGACACCGCAAACCTGCCCGCAAGGTTCGCATTGGGACAACAAACAGCGCCGCTGCGTGCCAGATCAACCGTGCGATCGCTATAGCCGTTGGAGCTGGAGCCGTCTGAAGTGTGTCCCGCTTACTTGCAAGCAAATTGAAAAGCGTGGTTTGCCATTGCCAGAGCGGTGCCAGGATCATGCCCAATGCGGCACGAATGAAGAACTTCGTGGCGACAGGTGTGTCTGCAAATCAGGCTATTTACGAATAGATGGCGCGTGTGTGCGCAAGAAAATGTGTCGCACTAGAAATGCACACTACGACTATGACCTTGGTCGCTGCGTCTGCAACAAGGGCTACCGGTGGTATAAAAGGCGCTGCGTGCCGGATGTCGGCATCGATCCACCGCCACCTCCGCCGCCGCAATGCCGCGGTAAAAATGAAGAGCCCAATCGCTACGGCAAGTGTGTTTGCAAATCTGGCTATACGCGAATCCTCAAAAAATGCGTGCGCATCACGCTGCCACCACCGGAGCGCCTGTGCCCGGACGGCAAGCCTGTGCCAAAAAGCGGCAAGTGTCCGTGTGGGTCCGGAAAGATTTGGAACGCAAAGACCTGGAGTTGCGAGACGCGCCCGCCGACCGCCTGTCGCGCAAACGATGCAAAGTGCTTCTGCAAACTACGCGGTGGCAAATGGCGTCGCGGTCGGTGCATCATGCCAGAGACAGCACAGGAGAAATGCCGCAAAGCCGGTGGCACATGGAAAAACAATTCGTGCCAGTTTGGTCTCAGCGCAAAAGACAAATGCCTGAAGAAAGGTGGCACGTGGAAGAAGGGGCGCTGCCGTCCTAAGCCATCTGTCAAGCTGCTTTGTACTTTGGCCGGCAAAGAATGGAAGAACGGGAAGTGTCGGCCTAAGGTCAAGACGTTTCCCATTAAGCCTGGGCGGCCAATCAAAAAGGCACCCATCTTGAAGCTGCCAAAGTCCGGCACTCAGATCATGAAGCCCAAGTCTCAGAACTTAAAGTTCAAACGCCTTCCGAAAACGATGGCATTAGGTGCAAAACGCACAAATCGAAAACGAGCACGCACACAACAGAAGTAGCGTGACAATGAGAAATGCCCGCGCGTTGCTAAAGCTGCGCGCGGGTTTCCTTTGCACCCTCGATGCTGAGCTTACTATGAATCTTTCTGCGTTTTGCCCGGCCACAACATGCGCCCAACCCGCACGGTTGCCGGCAAAAAGATCAAATCACCAATAAGAGACGCCATGAGGGTCAGCCCGCACACCATCCCAAACAAGCGCAGAGAAGGAAGATCAGAGAATACCGTCACACCAAGTCCAAAGGTGAGCACAATGGTTGTCAAAATAATTGCAGGTCCGACCAAAATGCGCGCACTACGAATTGCCACGTCAGGCGGATCACCTAAGTCTTCCTGAATCTTGAGGCGGTTCATAAAGTGAATCAGCGAGTCGATACCAATGCCAAAGACCACAATCAGCCCCACTACAGATGCAAACTCGAGCCCAAACCCGAATAGGTAAAGCACCATACTGGCTGCGACGACTGGGAAGAGACCTGGTAAAATGGTCATCACAGAAACAAATGATGAGCGAAACGCCAGGCCAAGTATCAAAGCTGCAAAGGCGACGCATGCTGGCAGTTTGTCCTTCAAATCGCTAATCATTGAGTGACTGTTGCGCGCCGCAATCGCCGGCAATCCGGTGACGGCAAATTCAAACCCTGGATTGGCTTTGCGTATCGGTTCTAGCGCGGTATCGATCGTCTGCACTACAGGTAGAATTTCACTGGCATCAATGTCTGGCAAACGTGCCGTGACCAAAACTGCAGCATCATCTTTGTCTATGAATCGTCGAACCAGATGCTCTGGAAGATATCCAACATACTTCTTCACGGTCTCAATGCTGGCGTCACCCGCATCTGTTAGCCAACGCCGCAGGCTATCGATCGACCATACGTTGCCAAGGCCAGCTTTGCTTTCAAGAATCGAATGTGCCTCGCCAATCACTGAGAGTGTTGCCGGCTCATAAAGGCCCTGAGACTTTGGCCATTGGATCATCACATGCACCGGATTGGCACCGGTAAGCTTTTTGTCCAAACTGGCGCTGGCCTGGAGTGCTTGTTCGCGATCTGGCACTTGGTCTGCAAGACGATAGCGCGTTTCAAGACTAGCAAACGACCAATAGAACAACGCCAGCAAGCCCCATCCCAAAACGGAATACAGAATGGGCCTCTTGACGACATGATCCACAACAGCGCCAACCAACCACGTTAGCCCGTCCATTAAGAAATCTGCAGGCGCTTTGTCCTTTGAGAGACGGTCCTCTTTGCGAATAAGAAGAACTGCAAGGACCGGCAGTACCAACAGGCAGACAATATAGGATATGACCGTTGCAAAGGCGCCGGCCATACCAAACGTGCGGATTAGGCCTGATTGCGACAACAGTAACGCCAAAAATGCCAACAACGCGGTTGCGTTGGCCAAAACACAAGCCGGTCCGACGACGCGCACAGCAAATCGAGCCGCCTCAAAACGGGTATCCCCTTCCCTTAGACGCAACCGGATCGCTGACACCATCTGCATGGAATCTGAAAATCCCATCACCATGATCAGCGGCGTCATCACATTGAGAAACAAGTTGAGCTTAAAGCCAAGCCACCCAAGGAGGCCAAGCGACCAGACAATGGCGATGAATGGCGGCAGTGCTGCAACCAGCATGAGAGATACGCGTG
>JAHZKN010000244.1 GCA_022600335.1 Alphaproteobacteria bacterium | reverse complement strand
GACAAGCTATCTTGCAAAGCTGCGCTTGGGTCTACGTGCCATTGAGCAGGAAACCAGTCATTTGACGCCGCAGGCGGTCAAGTTGAACGAAGGCCTATCTCAGATTGCAGGTGGGCTCGAAGCCGTCGACGAACATCTGGTCGGTACCATAAATGCTGCCGTCAAGCAGGAGCGCTACCAATAGGAGGTGCCCATTATGGGGGTCGTTTTAGATTACATTGCAAATATCGATCCTTCGGTGCGCACATTGCCATGGGCAGTTTACGCCATCTGGTGGACTATGCTTGCAGTGGTTGTCGTCGTGATCGTACCGCTAGCGATCGGTTTGCTTCATCGCACCCTGCGCGCCGCGCTGTCCATCCGCCGTTATTTGGATGAGATGTTAACGGCCGGTGTCGGCATCGCTGAAAACACAAGTTCAATACCGGCACTCAAGGACACGATTAAAGTTGGCTCTGGCATGGTCGAGACAGCCGGCCGGTTGGATGAGCACAGCGGCACGATTGCCCAGGTGCTAGCAACACGGGCCAAGGAAGCGCAGGCTTCCGGGGCGGGAGAGGTGACGTCATGACCGAATTGCTCGTCGTCTTATCGCTTGTCGTAACACTTGCGATTGTGCTGGTGTTAGTCGGCTATCTGCTCGCTATCATTTACGTCTTGTGGACTTCGGGCACGACATTGAAGAATCTTGCCGGCGGCCTCGTAGCTGTTCGTGATAACACCCAGCCGCTACCAGACGACATCCCTGCAATCAACGGCGCTTTAGCCACCCTTCTCGAAAGTCTTCTGAAGGTCAATGGCAATCTAGCTGCCATCGTCAAAGTGGCCCAGGGAAAGACCTGACACGTGAACTCAAACTAAATTCGGCGTGAACTAAGTCCGACAAAACAGGGAATCCTCTTATGTGTTTCGAAAACCTGCCGATAGAATTTGATGAGCACGGCAATGCTCGGTTGAAGGAGGGCGTCCCTAATCCCTATTCTTACAAATCGCAAACGGTTGAAGAACGTGAAGCTTACCTAACCGAAATCGCGCGAAAGAATGGTCAGCTTAATGACGTTGATTTCGACCCTGTCACCCGCGTAGCTGGCGCGCTTGCGTTTCACAGCACGGTTAATCTCAAAGATCGCAAGGTTGTGGATACGGCCTCCATGGCAACGCTGTTCCGCGGTTATGAGGTGATTTTGCGTGGCCGGGACCCACGCGACGCCGCTTTTATCAGTTCAAGAGCCTGTGGTGTTTGCGGCGGTGTGCATGCGACGACAGCAGCGCTGTGCATTGAGATGGCGTTAGGCATCAAGCCGCCGCCGTTAGGCGTCGTTATTCGTAACCTCATGCTGAGCTGCGAATATCTTTATGACAACCCGTTGCACCTGTTCATTCTAGCTGGGCCGGATTTCTCAGAGGTTTTGATCCGCGAAACCAATCCGGAAATTTGGGCCAAAGCTGAAAACGCACCGACGAAGTTCTCTGAAGTGCACGGCTATAAGACCATTGGCGCAATGATGACGGATCTCAATCCGCTCACCGGCAAACTGTATTTGGAAGCTTTGGAGATGACCCGGGTTGCGCGCGAGGCCTATGTGTTACTCGGCGGAAAATATCCCCACCCCGAAACCATCATTCCCGGTGGCGTTACCACGACGGTTACCACCAGTACGATGACCGAGTTCTACCTAAAGCTGACGCCGTTTTTCGACTATGCCAAGCGCTGCATCGCTATCTGGGATGACATCTACGACTTCATGTACGAGATCAACCCGCAATACAAACACCTGGGTGAGCTGTCTCCCACCATGGTCGATTTCGGGCAGTGGGACCACGAGGATTATTACGACGCCACCTACGAGAATTGCAACACATGGGGCGAAAAGCGCTGGTCAACACCGGGAGCAGTGGTAGACGGTAAGTTGGTGACCACGCGCCTAACAGATCTCAATGTTGGAATAGAAGAATTTATCGAACATTCCTACTACGAGCCTTGGGAGGATTGTCCTTTCACAACGGATCCGGCCGGCAATCCCATCAGTCCTAACCATCCTTGGAACAAAACCACGATCCCACGGCCAGGCGAGCAGAATTGGAAAGAACGTTATAGCTGGTCCACCACGCCGACGTGGGATCGCAAAACATTTGAGGCCGGTGCCTATGCGCGTGTTTATCTCTCCGCACTTGCTCAGAAATTACCACAGAGCAACTATGTGGCGTCCACCGGCAAAAGTCTGCAGTTGAATCTCGCCAAAGATAAATTGCCTGAAACGATGGCAGAATGGCACGTGCCGGATATCTGGAACGCGTTCGAGCGCAACCGGGCACGCGCCTATGCTGTCGGCTTCAATTTGATGGTCACCATTGAAAACTGGGTCCGCGCACAAGATTTGATCAAACGTGGCGAAACTAAAGTGGCGACACCATTCGAAATCCCGAAGACCGGTCAGCATATTGGTGCCGGGTTCTGGGGTGCTGGGCGCGGTTTCCTAGCCCATTGGTGTGTGATCGAAAAGGGTGTGCTGGCAAACTACCAGATCTCGACGCCGTCGACTGTCAATGCTTGCCCACGCACACCTTGGGGCACGCCAGGGGCCTATGAACAGGCGGTGTTGAACACACCAATCCTGGAGTCCAACTTCACCGACGAAAAAGACTTCAAGGGCATCGATATTTTGCGTGCTTTGCGCAGTTTTGATCCGTGTATGCCGTGCACAACCCATGTGATGGTGGAAGGGACTGACCGCGTCGTTACTCGGGAAGTGACCACCTGTGCCTGTGGGCTGTAAGCGCTAAGCTCTTGTAATCGGAAAGCCTATGTCAAAGATCGCCTTAGGTTTGGTTGGTTACTATCAATTCATCCGTGGCTATCCATTGGGCCCCGAGCTCAAAGAGCGTTTAGAGTCCCAGTCCTGGCCAAATCATCAAGTTGACCTCAAGGAGATGAACTGGGGTCCGATTGCTATCGTGCAGGACTTTCAGGCGAGCACGATTGCGTATGACCGCGGGATATTGATTGCAGCTGTCGAACGGGGTCACAAACCCGGAACGGTAACGTGCCGTCGGTGGGTTGGCGGCAAGCTTGATGTGTTGGCTGTTCAGGATCGGATTTTTGAGGCCGTAACCGGTATTATCAGTGTAGATAATTTGCTTGTCATCGGCGAGCATTTCCAGATCTGGCCCAAGGAACTTATTGTTATTGAGGTTGAGGTCCCAGATGACACCATCGGAAATTTGGTGCTTGAGGAGTTGAAGGTTGATATCGAAGCGGGGCAAATTACAGCTGTTGGCCAGCATCCGCTGTCCCCTGAAGCGGAGAAGACCGTAGAGCGCATTGTGAAATTAAGTAAGCTTGCGGTGGAACAGGGCGTGGAGGGTTTGGAAGATGTCGTTCCGCTGTCTGTCGAAGATCTTAATCCACTCTCAAAAGTGTGCCATAATCAACTGATTGAGGATTGTCGCCTCTCGACTCCGATCAACTGACTTCGTCCAGGACGCCAAGCCATGAAGACGACACTGCCAAAGCAGCCATCGCTGGGGACAACCAAGACAGACGAGGCTTTGAGCCGGCTTGTCAACCGCGAGGAGGTTCTGCAAATTTGCTTTTGGCTCAATGGCGAGGGATTCGGCGACGTCTACACCGCCTCATCCATCGCTCCATTTTTGAATTGTGACGCGGAGGCGATCGAAAGTGCACTAAAGGAACTGGTGGCTGATGGCTGTCTGCAAGAGGCACCGGGCTCACAGCTGGGTTACCAGTTTTCCGACAAGGGCAAAACGCAAGGCGGGCGCCTGTTCGCCGACACCTTTTCTGATTATACCAAGCAAGGGCATGGCGAATGCCCGGCCGGTTGCTGCGATGGCGATGACCATTCTCAATGCGGTGACGATTGCACGTTGCACTGACGGTACGAATTGATCATGCCGGACACCCGCAAAACACCGCCGCAACAACTTCCTGAAAATCCTCAACAGCTGGTCAACTTCATGACCAATGAAGAGTGGTACGAATTACTCGGCCAGGTTGATGCTCTTGTGCGGGAAATGGATGACCTGCCGTACCCAAATGTTAAGGAGAAAATTTTCACGCTACTGGCGGGAATTGATACGATTCACCGCGAGTCACTTGGACGCTTGGTGCGTCTGTTCAAGCAAGGTGTGCTGGAAAAGGTCGTGACTGATCCGACCATTCACACGTTGATGGAGCTCTATGATTTGTTGCCGCCAGAAGTCGAACAGGCTGAGGGCAAGAAGGTCGATGAACAGTTGGCCAAGATCCAATTGGCCACTGGCCCTGGCAAAGGAGCATCTGTGCCGACGCACCCGCAAGAGGTGCAGAAACAATCACCGTCGAAGTATCCACATTGGGTGCCTGTCTTGCAGCAACGTGATGACCTCCTCGCGGGTGCCGTCAAAAATTGCCAGGTAGAAGACCACAGCATCTTGTTGTGCCGCGTCGAAGATTCCTATTTTGCTGTTGCTGCTGCCTGTGCTGAGGACAACACGTTGATGGCTGACGGAGAGCTAAATAAATACACCTTGACCTGTCCTAATCACCCAGGATGTTACTATGACGTTCGCAATGGTGGTCGCATGGCTGGTACGGCTAAAATAGAATGCTATCCAGTTAAGCAAGACGACAATGGTCGTGTTCTGGTTGGGATGGGCATGCCGTTTGAGCCAAAGCT
>JAHZKN010000243.1 GCA_022600335.1 Alphaproteobacteria bacterium | reverse complement strand
GCATCACGACGCATAATCGACGCCTACAACGCGGGCTTGATCCAAAGGAGAAATCAATTCGCGTCAAAAACTTTGCAGAAAAAATCACATATGGCGTCAACCTGATCGCCCATTCTTGTGGCGCACACCATGCACGTGCGCTCAAACGTTTTCATGTCCGCGTTGTGCAATCCAATGGTCTCTCCGTGCCACTGAATGAGTTATATCCAGACCCTGATCACATAGATGAAAAAACGGCTGCCTAGTGTCCGCACTTTGTGAAAGTTGCATTCCACCATCATCCTGTGTTTGAGTGCCGGAAGATAGCCGTTCTAAGTTCCGCAACCATCTGCGCGAATTGAGCGTGCCATACGCACACCATAAATCACTCTCATGTGTGTGCACGTGTCTTGGTCGCAGGTGAGAGTACAATGTTGCATCGACACAGTCATGATTTGGGGTTAGAGCCAACGCATATGCTTGATCAGGCGTTGGGCCAGCGCCTGATGGAGTGCCGTCGACAGTCTTTGAGGCTTGTCGAACCCTTGTCAGATGAAGACATGGTGGTGCAGGCCATGGACGATGCCAGTCCTGCAAAATGGCACCTCGCACACACAACGTGGTTCTATGAAGCCTTTGCTCTTCAACCCTATGTGGCGAACTATGCGCCATATTCGCGAGACTTTGCTTATTGCTTTAATTCTTACTACGAAACGAAGGGAGAGCGACATCCTCGACCCCATCGCGGCTTGTTGACCCGGCCGACGGCAAAAGCTGTCTTTGAGTACCGCCAGCACGTCGATGATGCTCTGAGCACGCTTTTTGAATCCGAGTCTTTAGATCCAGAAACTCAAACAACACTTGCACATATTCTAGAGATCGGCATCAACCACGAACAACAACATCAAGAACTCCTGCTCACTGACATATTGGCACTATTTGCGCGCCAACCGCTGCACCCAGCCTACAGCACAAAGCCGAGACCCGCAGCGATACACTCCGAGCTGCAAAATGGTGTGAAATGGCTTTCGTTTCGCGGCGGCGTCAGCGAGATCGGGCACTCAGGACCAGGGTTTTCTTATGACAACGAAGGGCCCCGACACCACGTTCTTATTCATCCGTTCAAGCTGGCAGATCGCCCGGTCACCAACGGCGAGTGGCAGACGTTTATCTCAGATGGCGGGTACGCTGATCCCTTGTTGTGGCTTGCGGAAGGTTGGGATGTTGTTCAGAAAAATAATTGGGACGCCCCGGAGTATTGGCACAACAAAGATGATACGTGGCACCAGATGACACTGCACGGCTCAATACCGGTTGAACCGTCGGCCCCTGTCAGTCATATCAGCTACTATGAAGCAGACGCATTTGCACGATGGGCCGGAAAACGTCTTCCAACCGAATTTGAGTGGGAGGTTGCCACTGCGGACCTGGCACCGATCGGCAACACGCTGGGTAACAATGCGCTAAGGCCTGTCACAGCAGCAAGCCAATCAGAAGATAAGCCGCAACAGATGTTTGGTGATGTTTGGGAGTGGACTGCGAGTTCTTATCAAGCCTACCCAGGCTATCAAGCTCCTGAGGGCGCACTGGGTGAGTACAATGGGAAATTTATGTGCTCTCAATATGTGCTGAGGGGCGGTTCCTGTGTGACCCCTGATGGACACATTCGGCCAACGTATCGAAACTTTTTCTACCCACACCAGCGTTGGCAATTTTCCGGTGTTCGGCTGGCGGACAATCCATAAGCATGCAAAACGTGTCAGCACAACTGTGTCCGCGCGCCGATGAGGTCGATGATCCGATTCGTGTCGACTTCTCGCAGGGACTAAAAGACGGGCTCCGCTCCGTACCCAAGAGCATTCCAAGCCGCTTCTTTTACGATGCACGCGGCAGCGATCTATTTGAACAGATTACGCAGCTCGCAGAGTACTATCCGACGCGAACAGAAACAGAGATTCTCAGCCGACATGGTGCAGAACTCGTAGGCGATGTCCAAGATACGGGCGCATTGATCGAATTTGGTTCTGGCTCGAGCACAAAAACTGAAATTCTTTTGCGCTTCATACCTCCGACATCGACCTATATACCAATTGATGTTTCAGCTACCGCGCTCAATGAGGCCAAGTCCAGGCTCGTAAAATCTTTTCCGCATCTCCACATTGAGCCACGAGTCGCAGATTTCTCCGAACCGCTGAAATTGCCGGGCTCGATCCGCTGCAAATCCAAACTTGGTTTTTTTCCTGGATCGACCATCGGCAATTTTAGGCCAAATGCGGCAACAGAGTTGCTGCGCGCATTTTCCTCAACGCTTGGGCCAAAGAGTCAACTGATCATCGGAGTTGATCTTAAAAAGGATCCAAAAACTCTCAACCGTGCCTACAACGACGCACTAGGCATCACCGCTAAATTCAATCTCAATCTACTGAGGCGTGCAAATGAAGCTCTTGGCGCTAACTTTGATCTCACAGCATTTGAACACCGTGCCGCTTATGACCCAGAAACAGGTGGCGTCGACATGTATCTCGTGAGCCAGAAGATGCAATCGGTGCAGTTCGACGGTTTCGCCACGCACCTTGGGGAAAATGAAGCCATCCACACGGAACACTCGCACAAGTATGACATTGATGATTTTGTGAGTGTCGCAAACGCTGGTGGCTGGCATACACATCGCATTTGGAAAGACGAAAATGAGATGTTTGCCGTGTTCAAATTTCAGAATTAACACGCAGCAGAAACCGCGTTGCCCAGCCTTGCATTGGAAATGCACAATGCAGGAAGCCTTGACGTAGGCCACTTCCCCCATTCTTATTGATCTTATCACTTGGGCTTCAGATCGGCTGCTGAAAAGAGTACGCCAAACTGCTCGCACCAAATCACAACAGAGTTGTAGTCGCCAGGGTTCACGTCACTCGGCAATGTATAATTCTGGTCGCCTATATTCCCTTTTAATCGGCCCAAAGACACCCATTCGCTTGCGGTGACGTCGTCGGACTCTTTGATGGCATCAGCCTTAACAAGGTAGACCTTCAGGTCTGGACCATTGGTGGATTTAAAGTCTGTGAAACGCAGAATGTGGCTGCCGCCTGCTGTTTTGCGAATGGTTGCTATCCCACTGCCTTTGTGAGCGGCGTCAGCATCACGGAATGTTCCGCTTTTCACCTCACGTGTTGATTGTGCGTCGGGCAGCGCCTCGTCCACAACAACGTCGATCCACAACGGCGATGCCAGGTACCAAAATGCGTTACCGGCAACAAAGCCAACAAATCCTGAAATGAGTATCGTGAGGATCAATTTTCGGTTCACTTGATTGTCTCCTGTTTCACAGGCGATTAGAATGCACAGACTGCGTGATGATGCAATTGGCACAGCCTGGTCGGACGGAGCGTAGCGCAGTCTGGTAGCGCACGTGCTTCGGGAGCACGGGGTCGGGAGTTCAAATCTCCCCGCTCCGACCAACACGATAGGAATTGGTCTGCCCCACAACGTCTTGGATACGGTGCTTTGTAGGCTAAGACGGGGTGGGCACGGACCGACCCACCTACCCACCGACGGAATAACCAAATACCACACTGGCCAGCCAAAATCCTGCAGTGAAACAAACCGCAACTGACATGATGTTCAGCCAAATTCCGGTCCGAACCATGTCTGTGATGTGCACATCCTTATGCGAAAACACAATGGCGTTGGGCGCGGTTGCAACCGGCATCATGAAGGCCATAGAAGCACCGAACGTCACCGGAATCATCAACGCGCGTGGATCGACACCAAGACCAATCGCAATTGCGCCGAGAATTGGCAAGAATGTCGCGGCAGATGCTGTGTTCGATGTGATTTCGGTCAGAGCAATAATGAGAGCTGTTGCAAGTAAAGCAAAAATCCAAAGTCCATACTGGCTAAAGCCAGACATGCTCGCGCCAATTGCAGCCGCGAGCCCGCTGGAGCCAAAGGCTGCAGCAATGGCAAGCCCGCCGCCTAACATGAGCAGAATGCCCCAAGGAATCGATCTCGTGCTTTCCCAGTCAAGCAGGAACCTTGGGTTCCTCAAACTGGTTGGGAGAGAAAACAACAGAAGCGCTGCAACAATCGCAACGGTGGTGTCTGTGATGGCTAAGCCTATCACCTCGGCGATGGGTGAACCGAAAATCCAGCCCGTTGCTGCAAACAGAAAAACGCCCAGCACCATTTTTTCATCTTGGCTCATAGGAGCGAGCGAGAGGTGTGCTGCGTGCGCGCCAGCACCTACATCACCCTCGACATCAGTTCTTGGGACCGCTTCGACGGGATAAAGAAATTTGGTCAGCACGACCCAAGCGATCGGCAACATGACAATCACAACAGGAAGTGCGCACATCATCCAAGTCACAAAATCAACTTCAATATTGTAAGTGGCTTGCAAAGCGGACGCCAATAATGCGTTTGGCGGCGTGCCGATCAAAGTTCCTACACCGCCGATTGATGCGGAATAGGCGATGCCCAACATGAGAGCGACACTGAAATTGCGCAGCTGTTGCTCATCATCCATCTGCTCGCGCTGCAGGTCAATGATCGGAATGGCAACCGAGATCATCATAATGGTTGTCGCGGTATTCGATATCCACATGGAAAGAAAGGCTGTGGCCAACATAAACCCAGCAACAATTCTCGGCGGACTGGTCCCAACGTGTCCAATAATCCCCAGTGCAATACGTCGATGCAGACCGCAGCGCTGCATGGCGGCTGCCAGGATAAAGCCGCCTAGAAACAAAAAGATGAGTGGATGCGCATAACTCGCCGTTGTTGTCTTTATATCCAAGATGTTCAGCACGGGATAAAAGGCAATCGGAAGCAGCGACGTAGCAGGAATAGGAATGGCTTCGCTGAGCCACCAAACAACCATCCAAGCCGTAATGGCAACAACACCCCAGGCGCTCGCTGAGAGGCCCCCGATTGGGGGCAACAGAAGTATCATCGCTGCTAAGGCCGGCCCTAAGAATAGGCAAATGAAGCGCACGTCACCTCGCAGCAATCCTCCACCATGATTGTGAGGACTGTTTCCCCCCGAGTGTTGATCGGAAGATGGTGAGGGATTGAGTTTATCGCTCATAATGGTCTGCTTGTTGTTGTTATAGCTGCACCGATCATTCTCGTGCCAACACTACAGCACAGCGTGAGCAGCGGCAAAATCTGGTATGAAATATCACAAGCTGCAACGTTGGCGCACCCGCGAACGCTGCTGTTTCTAACAGCGTTCCTGGTTCAAAACCCGTGCGCTAGAGTTGCATGTAAACAAAAAACGTTCAGAGGCCGCATGACCACCGATCTGACCTTCAAAAAAGACATGACGTTTGAATACGGCGCTCCGCTAGCGATTGCACCTGGTATTGTGCGCATTGTTGCCAACAATGGTGGTCCGCTAACTTTTCACGGTACAAATACGTACCTAGTGGGCAGCACAGCGCTCGGAGTGATCGATCCTGGCCCGGATGATCCCGCTCACATCGATGCCATTATGGCGGCCGCTGCTGGAAGACCCATCAGCCACATTT
>JAHZKN010000242.1 GCA_022600335.1 Alphaproteobacteria bacterium | reverse complement strand
GCCTTTGAATCACCGCGCGCATTTAAAGTCGCAAAGCGATTGGCAGTTGCGCTGCCGACAGCATAATGGACAAACATGATCAGGCTCATGGTCTTTGCTGCAGCAAAGTAGATCCCGACATCGACGGGTGACATGAACCGCGAGATCACCAAAACGTCGATATTTTGCAATGCTAAGTCACACGCCACCATCACAGCCAAGGGCAGCGACGTTACCATCCACGGCTTGAAACTATATTGGCGTGGTCCAGACTTCAGGTCCTGGGGCAAACGCCATCTAATCATGATGGCCTGAATGATGGCTGTCATCCACGTTGCCGCAATTGCTGCCGCCGCTGCGGTCGCAGCTGTAAGTGGCAATCCGATGGAGTGCGCCAAAGCCATGCCAGCAAGCAACAGCAGTGGCCGCAGAATGTAGGGCGGGATCAACGCAACGGCCATCCAGGATTGCGCGCGTCCGATCCCGTCCTGCGCATCCGTGAGACAGAACATTGGAATAGCAATGAGAACGAGATAGGCAGGCAAGAGATAATAGTCAGAAAGCAATCCTTCGAAGGTGCTCAGAACAAGAACGCCAACTCCAGCGACGAGTGTTCCGGCAGTGAGAGCGAACAATCGGCTGCTGCGTAACAGCCCGCGAGCCAGATCAAACTCTCGGCGCTCCTTATATTCCGGCAACAATCGAATAACGGCCAAGTCGATGCCAAGGGGCGCAAGGCCACCCAGCACTAGCACCCACGTCCAGACAACGACATAAACGCCATAGTCAAAGCCACCCATCCAACGGGCGAGAAAGATCTGCGTCAGATAGAGAAGAGCGGCACCTGCAACGCGGACGGAGAAGGCAATCGCCGCATCGCGCTTGGCAAGGTGGCGTTCTCCGCTCGCAAAGAGCGTTTCGCGCACCTGCCGCTTGATGGTCTGTATGGTTGTGTAGCTGCGCGCAGGGGCGGGCAGATCCGGACTCGCCAAGCCCTCTTGCGCCACGGCAAGCGCGGTGTGTTTTGCAGGATCGATTGGGTGGGTCTGTTGCAAAATTGATTACGTTTCCGAAGTTGTCTACGAGAAGCTATAAGTCAAGCGAGGTCCGGAACTGCTGGCGCTTGCGAACAACTTCCGCAACGCCGGCCCAAGCCCAAGATCGCCCGGCATCGCCTTTTCCAGAGTGATAGTCTGAAAAGAACGCGGCGATCTCAGCGGCATGAACGCCATGTCGTCCCTCTAGCGCCAGCGCCATGAATTCAACGTCCTGCGGCGCTGGTGTGATGTCTTCGCTGCCGGCTCGTTCATCGATTGTTTCATCGGGGGAGAAACTGTCCCAGGTCATGTTCGATCCCTTGCACGTCTCGGTTCACCACCTGAAAAGCAAGAACAGCGCCAGTCTTGTGGGCGGCGGTCTTAACTGGTGCGCAAATCGAGCTTTGTGGGTTTTTTCGGGGGTTTTGGAGTGGGGATTGCCGACGGAGTGGTTAATTTCTCGCAGTGGCAGGAGCGCTTTTCAGCACAACAAGCGCACCTATTGAGCCCGATATGGGGCAGATTCGTTGTTCAGAAATGCCCGTGGATCATGGTGAGTAGGTCAACAGGGTCAGCGTTAAGGCTTTTTCACTTTGATCCGCTTTTTCGCAGATTTGCGGATTGCACCCTTGCGCTTTTTGCGACGTTTCTTTTTTGCGCGGCGCGCTTTGTGCGGGTTGCACGCCCAAGATGCAACAGTGTGGCGGACGCTTGTTACAGCCCCAGAATCCGCCCGCTTCGGCATGTTTTTGAGATCAAGCGTATTGAACAGTTGCTTCCAACCATAACTTTGGAATCCATGTTCAAGCAGGCTTGCTGCGCGAATAGTGCGGCTACTGCCGGTTGGTTCGCCTAAAACCACGGCCATCAAACGGCGTCCGTCGCGGGTGGCACTAGCCACGACGTTGTAGCCGGAGTCACAGATGAAACCGGTTTTCATTCCATCCGCGCCAGCGAAGGTTTTGAGCAGTCCGTTGTAACTGCGCAGCCGCTTCTTACCGATGCGGAAAGATGGCTGCTTCCAATAATGCGCATATTCTGGAAAATCTCGCGCAACCGCTTGTGCGAGAAGGGCCATGTCACGTGCTGTGGTGACTTGTTGTAGGGCTGGCAAGCCGTTGGGATTCACAAAGTTCGTTTGTGTCATGCCAAGGCGAGTGGCCGTAGCATTCATGCGTGCGATAAATTGGGGTTCACTGCCTGCGACCGCTTCGGCAAGCATCACGGCGACATCGTTGGCCGACTTCACGATCAAGGCCTGCAGCGCCAGATCTACCGTCATTTCTGCGCCGATTGGCAAACCAATCTTACTCGGTTGCTGCCTATGCGCAGCTGGCGTGCATTTGATTTTTGATTTGAGCGTGAACTTGCCGTCCTTGAGTGCTTGGAAGGTCAAGTAGGCCGTCATTATTTTGGTGAGTGACGCCGGGTGCCATTTTTGATCCGCGTCCTCGGCATAGAGCACTTTGCCGTTTGAGGCTTCAAACAACAAAGCCGGACCAGCTGACACTGGTTTAGCTTCAAGCGCGGCCAAGAGACCCAAAATACCAACTATGAAAATGGAACGCATCTCGCCCCTCGCGTTTCGCACGGCCCAGATCTACCACGTAGCTGAGATGACCTTCAATGCAAACACAATTGTTTTTCTCCCGGGTGTGGGAGGTAAGCCGCAGGGACTGAACCTTGGTACAGAGAACTGAGGGTTATGGTGGTGCCCCTGGCCCGACTCGAACGGGCACGTTCTTGCGAACAACAGATTTTGAGTCTGTCGCGTCTACCAATTCCGCCACAGGGGCCGCGCATGGAGTCCAGAGGATCATCAATGCGGGAGCGCGGACTATAGCCGCACCAAACAGGGCGTCAACGATTTTGCTCCGTGGGAGAGAGCCGATTTGGCTCAACCCGATAGAAAAAATTTCCCCAAAAGCCTTGGTGTCGCGATATCTCTATCTGACGACCAATCTTGAGTCGGTGTTTTACCAAAAATGTGTCGACCGGTACGATGCGGTTGTCGTTCAAGCGCACGCGTAGGCGATGAAATGCCTGTCCCCAATGGTCAACACCAACCTCTGACGTTTCAACAAGCGCGCTGACGTT
>JAHZKN010000241.1 GCA_022600335.1 Alphaproteobacteria bacterium | reverse complement strand
GCGTGACACTCTGAACCTACCAATTTATACCTGGACCGTACGCACGAAAGACGATTGGCGGATGTGTCACGCTTTTGCTGACGCCGCAATCTTTGAAGGTGACGTCGAGCTTTGATAACGATTCCTGTTCGGCCATGGTTTTGTCTCTAGCGCATACTAAGGTCGTCAGAACAACGTGCACCTCTGCAACCACAAACCACGTTGGCTGAAACCTCACAGATGGACACAAAACCCACGCCACACGCACCGCAGCAGAATCAAACCGGCGTTGTTGCCAAATCGGTAACGTCGATCTCAGAGATCGGAGAAACGGTCTGGCAGGCGAGCCTCGGGCACACGCTCTCGCGTGGGCGGGAGGATCTGACGTCCGCACATGCCACACCCGGCAATCCATTCATCAGTTATGCGTTTTTAGATGCGCTTGAAACATCCGGCTGTGTTGGACCCGGCGGTACTGGCTGGCTCAGCCAACATTTGAAACTTGAAGATCAAACGGGTTCCGTCATGGCGTGCGCGCCCTGCTACGTAAAGCTACACAGCCGTGGTGAATATGTATTTGATCACGCCTGGGCCGAAGCCTGCCAGCGCAGTGGCAAATCCTACTATCCTAAGCTGCAGGTTGCTGTGCCGTTTACACCGGTGCCGGGTGCACGCTTGTTGGTTCACCCTGATCATGATGTTGCAAACACACAGGCGCTGCTTGCCTCCGCACTTGTGACGCTTTGCGACCGTATCGATGCGTCGTCTGCGCACGTCACGTTCGTTGAGAAAGCGACGTGGAACCATCTTGGCGAACTCGGCTTTCTGAAGCGGGTCGATCAGCAATTCCACTGGCACAACCAAGACTATCAGTCGTTTGATGACTTTCTAAACCGTCTATCCTCGCGCAAACGAAAAACAATCAAAAAGGAACGCCGGCAAGCGAGGGGGTCCGGCCTCACGTTTGTAACGCTCAGCGGTCCTGATATTTGTGAAGCACACTGGGACGCGTTTTTTGAGTTTTATCTCGACACTGGAGCTCGCAAGTGGGGCGACCCGTATCTCAATCGGGCGTTCTTCGCCGCCATTGGCGAAACACTTAGCGCTGAATGCGTTTTGATGCTCGCCCTGGATGGAGATACGGCTGTCGCCGGCGCACTACATCTCGTTGGTGAGGATTGCCTGTTTGGCCGCTACTGGGGCTGTACCCGCTATCATCCGTTCCTGCATTTTGAGCTCTGTTACTATCAAGCCATGGACTATGCCATTGCGCACGGCCTCGCCCGCGTTGAAGCCGGCGCACAAGGCGAACACAAGTTGCTACGTGGCTATATGCCAACGCCTACCTACTCGGCGCATTGGATCGCGGACCCGGATCTCAGAACAGCAGTTGCGCGCTATCTCGATAGTGAGCGCCGAGACGTCCTGCGCTCGGTGGATCTGTTGGCTGGTTTTGGTCCCTACAAAGCGGACCCATCCTCCAAAGCATAGGACGGCAGAAGCGGAACACGCGAACGCATGTCGTGCTTGACGTGGCGCTTTCCACGCGCAACACAAAACACCAAGATTCAACATGTGAGGACGCCATGTCGTATGACGCAGACAACATCTTTGCAAAAATCATTGCAGGCGAATTCCCCGCCCACAAAGTCTATGAAGACGAAACAGCCATCGCCATTCTCGATATTATGCCGCAAGCGGCAGGACACACTCTTGTCATCCCAAAGGCGCCATCACGTAATCTTCTTGATGCCAAGGAGGACGACTTGGCACGATTGATGCCAGTCGTTCAAAAAATAGCGCGCGCCGCAAAGGACGCATTTTCCGCAGACGGTATTCACATTCAACAGTTTAATGAAGCCGCTGCTGGACAAACTGTTTTTCACTTGCATTTTCACATCATTCCCCGGCATGAGGGTGTTGCAATAAGACCGCATTCCGGTGAGATGGAAAATCAGGACACGTTGGCAGCGCACAGCGAAAAATTGAAAGCGGCGATAGCCAAAGTGTAGTGGAAGAGCCGCCTCGTGGGAGCCTTCACGCATGGGAATGCCAAAATTGTGGGCTTTAAGCGGCGAACATTGACCACAACCCGTGCATTGGATTAGTCCTCAATCTTACAACTTAGTACCAGCTAGGGATCCGACACATCCAGCCTGGTAACAGCGCGGGACAAAGAGGAAGGCGTCTGATGTCGCACAAACTTGCAAGCCTGCTGTTGGTTGCATTGATTGCCGTTGTGGGTGCAAGAGACACACGTGCTATTAGCACCAACAACCACGGGCTTGGCGACGACACATCTCGCAGCGCCACACCTCTGCCGGAAATTTGGCCGATGCCAATCCAACAGTTCTTGGATGGCGACTATCTGCAACGTGCTGACGTCGTTCTGACAAGCCGTGATTATGATTTTGCCTCATACCTTATTCGCTGGGCGACAGACTCACCCTTTTCGCACGCTGCGCTGGTCTTCAATCGACCGGAACAAAACTCAGGCATCACCAATACCTTTGTCATTGAGGCGGGCACCGGCGGTGTCGACCTGACAAACATTCAAGACTATGTCTCTGACAAAAGTTCATTCATTGCGCTGAAACGGTTCAATCGACCCTGGTTTGATAGCCTCAAGCAGGCGCGCGTCCGGGGCATTCTTCTCGACAAGATCAAAGCCAACTACAACTATTGGGCTATCGGCCGCATTGCGCGCAACATCTGGTTTGGCGTGCAAAATAATCTGCGCCTTGGTGATAAGCGCCGCACATCACGCGAGCGGGTTATTCGCCAGTACCGTGAAAATGCCTGGAAGCCACCCAGCGAGTTTATTTGTTCCGGCTTAGTACAAATCGGTTTTGTCGAAGCCGCACTCGAATATATTGAGCAAGGTCTGCTGCCG
>JAHZKN010000240.1 GCA_022600335.1 Alphaproteobacteria bacterium | reverse complement strand
GTTGGTCTTAGAAGCGACTGGCGGTGGGGCGTCCTCTTCGATCGGAGTGGTGTCTGTTTCGACAGTGGCGGCTCCGACAGATGCATCTTCTGTCGGTTCAGCTTCAGAAGAAACCTCTTCTTCAGAAGAGGACGTCAATTCAACAGGTGATGCTTCGTCGGTTGCGTCTGTCTCTTCAGGTGGCGGTTCATGTGGGACGATGGGCAGCGTTGTGGTGCTCAGTTTTGCCCACACCTCTGGCGCGGGCTCCGCCGACGTGTCTGGTGCGGTCTCCGCCAATATGCGCACCTCGGAAATGGCGTCTCCGAGATCGTCGCCTGCGGCTTCGTGCAGAATTTGTTCTTCATCTTGGCTTACGGCGACCGGATAAGACTCTGGGACATACATGTCGTGGCGATTGATCAGAGGCGGCAAGGCCATCTCGTCTTCATCAAGAAACAGATCGTAATGCAGCTCTAACGCGTCAAGCAGTGTGGCGGCCAAATCCATCAGCGGGCCGACTGCAATGCGCTTGGCAATCAAAAAGTCTTCGCCGGCATCAAAGGCGTCCCCAACTGGGGGTGCGGGCGTGTCGGCGGCAATCAGGCCTCGCGAACGCAAATAGGATGGGATGTTGTCGGCTGTGGCAAAGTCGGCCTCAGTGGTATCACCGCACTCTTCAACGGCGTCGACGAGCACAGCCGTGCCTGCAACATACAACTTGGCTAAGGAGCGAAACCGCTTGTCGGCGCGGGCTACATCTTCGGCCCGCTCACGCGATTTCAAGACGCGCATAATAATGGTGTTTTCGAGTTTGCGGATGTCCTCGATGTCATCGCGCACGCCATGTTTTTCTAACGCCACTTCGTCGGCGTCTGCACGTCGCGCGCGGTTCCAAACGAGGCGCGCGTTGGCAATATCCTCGCACGCTGCAAGCACAGTATCGAGATGGTCGGCCAGAAGATAAACCGGCGCCGGGGCCTGCGATTCACGACTGCTTGGTCGCGTGAGCGCCAGCACCGGCGCGCCCCGTCCGGAGGACTTTGTGGAATCGAATTTGTCAGTCATCGCGTGGGCTTTTGAACCTCAAGATGGAGCGCACAATTCAGTCTCGAGTCTTTAGCGATTCGCGGTGTCTTCCCAGGCCACAATCCGGTTATCCCGGATATACCAAGGCCGGAATCTGGGGCATTTTGGCCCCAGATTTGCCGTCTGCTTAGCTGCACCCACTGGTGGAGCCGCAGGTGTCGCATTTCAGGCAGGTGCCGTTGCGCACCATGGTGAAGTTTTGACACTCCGAGCAGGCGACCCCTTCATAGCCTCTGAGCCGGGCTTCGGCGACGCGATCGGCCGCGGTGCGCTCTGTCGTTCCCAGCTTCTCAACCGCTGTTGGATCATCAGCAATATCGAGATCTGGTTTGAGTGCCGTCGCGCCATCGGTGGTGAAGGTTTGTGCCGTGGCGTCATCGCCGCCGCGCATTTCGCTGGCGATGGTGTTGAGCGCGCTTGTCTGGGCATCTGCCTGTGCCCGCATCTCAGTTTGAATGTGGGCTTCTACGCTGCCACCGACATTTCCGGCATTGCCGAACTGCAGAATGCCAACATCAGCTCCGCGCAGATAGCCAGAGGAGACCAAGCGTCTTGCAGAAATTTCCTGTGGCGAGGGTTCGGAGTCCGTTGCTTCTTCCGATGAGCCGAGGCCGGTTTCGCCAACAATCTCGCGTGGATCCACATGCGCCAGATCATTGCGGCCAAGATAGGAGACGGCCAGCTCGCGGAAGATGTAATCCAAAATCGAGGTGGCGTTCTTGATGGTCTCGTTGCCCTGCACGAGGCCGGCGGGTTCAAAGCGCGTGAAGGTGAAGGCTTCGACGTATTCCTCAAGCGGCACGCCATACTGCAGGCCAAGCGAAATGGCGATTGCAAAGTTGTTCATCAACGAGCGGAAGGCGGCGCCCTCTTTGTGCATATCGATGAAGATCTCACCCAACTCGCCGTCGTCGTATTCGCCGGTTCTGAGGTAGACCTTGTGGCCCCCAACAGATGCCTTTTGCGTATAGCCCTTACGCCGTCCTGGCAGTTTTTTGCGTTCTTGCGCACGTTCGCGCTCAATGATCCGCTCGACAATGCGTTCTGCAACCACTTCGGTGCGCACTGTCATGGGTTTGTCAGCCAGGATCGCTTCTGCAGTTTCTTCCTGAACGTCTTCATCCTCACCGAGGACTTGCGCATTCAAAGGCTGTGAGAGCTTTGATCCGTCGCGATAAAGCGCATTGGCCTTGAGCGCCAGACGCCACGACAGCTGATAGCTGGCTTTACAGTCCTCAACGGTGGCGTCGTTGGGCATGTTGATGGTTTTTGAAATGGCGCCAGAGATGAACGGTTGCGCAGCCGCCATCATGTAGATGTGGCTTTCAACCGATAGATAGCGCCGGCCTTTGCGACCGCACGGATTGGCGCAATCAAAGATCGGCAGATGTTCTTGCCTGAGATGCGGTGCTCCTTCGAGCGTCATGGCACCGCAAACATGTTCATTGGCGTCTTCAATATCTTCCCGCGTGAAGCCCAAGTGGGTCAGAAGATCAAAGGCTGGATCGTCCAATTGTTCTTTGGAAGCGCCTAGGGTTTCGGTCAAAAACGCGTCGCCAAGTGTCCAACGGTTGAACACAAACTTGATGTCAAAGGCTGTTGCGAGCCCGGCTTCAATGTTGGCAATCGTTTCATCGGTGAAGCCGTTGGCTTTTAGCGTTGTGTGATTGATGGCCGGAGCCTGTGCCAACGTGCCATGTCCGACGGCATAAGCTTCAATCTCTGCGATTTCCATTTCGCTGTAGCCGAGGCCACGCAATGCTTGTGGGACTGCACGATTGATAATTTTGAAATAACCGCCGCCGGCGAGCTTTTTAAACTTCACCAGCGCAAAGTCTGGTTCAATGCCTGTGGTATCGCAGTCCATCACCAAACCAATGGTGCCTGTTGGTGCGATGACGGTCGCTTGCGCGTTGCGGTAGCCGTATTGTTCACCCGTTTCAACGGCCTTGTCCCAGGCGCGCATGGCGGCTTCGACTAGGAACCGGTCCGGGCAATTGGCATGATCCAGCGGCACCGGCGGCGTTGACAAATCTTCATAGCCCTTGCTTTCGCCATAGGCCGCACGGCGGTGGTTGCGCATCACGCGCAGCATGTCCTGTGCGTTATCCTCATAACCAGGAAACGCACCAAGCTCACTCGCGATCTCTGCCGATGTTGCATAGCTTGTGCCGGTCATAATGGCTGAGATGGCACCGCAGATCGCACGTCCCTCATCGGAATCGTAGGCAATGCCATTGGCCATCAGCAAGCCACCGATGTTGGCAAAGCCCAGGCCAAGCGTGCGATAGCGGTACGACAACTCAGCGATTTGACGGGATGGGAACTGCTCCATCAGAACCGATGTTTCCAGTACAATGGTCCACAACCGGCAAGCATGTTCAAAGCTTTGGATATCAAATGAGCGATCGGTGCGTTGGAACTGCATCAAGTTGAGCGAGGCAAGATTGCACGCTGTATCGTCCAAGAACATGTATTCAGAACAGGGGTTGGACGCACGGATGGGACCAGATTGCGGGCAGGTGTGCCAATCATTGATTGTCGTGTGAAATTGGATGCCAGGGTCAGCAGATGCCCACGCGGCATGTCCGATTTGTTCCCACAAATGGCGGGCGCTAATGGTCTTGGTTGGCTCACCAGATTTGCGCGCGGTCAGCTCCCAGTCGGTATCGGCTTCGACGGCATCAAGAAACTCGTCGGTGACCCGTACCGAGTTGTTGGAATTCTGCCCGGACACTGTCAGGTAGGCTTCTGAATCCCAGTCGGTATCGTAGGTTTGAAAATCAATGTCGGTGTAGCCCTGCTTGGCAAATTGGATCACACGCAGGATGTAATTTTGTGGCACCTGATCGCGCCGGGCTTCCTTGATGGCGCGCTTGAGGGCTGGGTTTTTAGTGGCATCAAAACAATCGCCACCATCTGCTTCGCAATTGATGCACGCTTTGATGACTGCCTTCAGCCGTTTTTGGCAGATCTTTGATCCGGCAACGAGGGCTGCAACTTTCTGCTCTTCTTTGACCTTCCAGTTGATGTAATCTTCAATGTCTGGATGATCGACATCGACGACCACCATTTTTGCAGCCCGCCGGGTCGTGCCACCAGACTTGATGGCGCCGGCGGCGCGATCGCCAATCTTCAAGAAGCTCATCAGGCCAGATGAGCGCCCGCCACCAGACAGGTTCTCGTTGGCACCGCGCACTTTGGAAAAGTTAGACCCCGTGCCAGAGCCGTACTTAAACAAACGCGCTTCGCGCACCCACAAATCCATGATGCCATTTTCATTGACCAGATCATCTTCAACAGACTGGATAAAGCAGGCATGCGGTTGGGGATGTTCATAGGCTGAGGCGGAGCGTGTCAGCTCGCCGGTTTCGTGGTCGACATAGAAGTGGCCTTGACCCGGTCCATCAATGCCATACGCCCAATGCAAGCCGGTGTTAAACCATTGCGGGCTGTTTGGCGCCGCCATTTGCATGGCGAGCATGTAGCGCATCTCATCAAAGAACGCCTGCGCGTCGTCTTCGGTTGTGAAATAGCCACCCTTCCAGCCCCAGTAGGTCCATGTACCCGCCAGGCGATCAAACACTTGCCGCGCATCATGCTCGCCTGTTGTCTGTTCGTCTTGCGGCAGGTTTTGTAGTTGATTTTTATCGGCCGTGGAGCGCCACAGCCAGGATGGCACCTGCGTCTCTTCACACTTTCTCAGATAGCGGGGGACGCCCGCCTTGCGGAAATACTTCTGCGCCAAAATATCTGAGGCAACCTGGCTCCAGTGTTCAGGAACATCAAAATCTTTGAGCTGAAAGACAATCGAGCCGTCTGGATTCTTGATCTCAGATGTGGCGGTGCGGAAAGGGATGGTCTCGTAAGGTGAGTGTCCGGCTTGTGTGAAGCGCCGTGTAATTTTCATTCGTGTCCCCGGTCGTTTCCGAGATGCCGCCCGCCGAGCGCGCCAGCATCAAAGTTTCTGTCTTGCGCCACAGCGTGTTTGCGCCCTGGCCGCGATTTTTTTTGCTGAAACGCCACATAAACTTCGCCGCTACGTCCCTCTGGCCCCCAAATGACTCATCTCAAATGCCCGAAAAGGCATTGGAGCCACACTGTGACCACGCACCAGCCCCGTATCCAGCCAACCGGCCAGATCGGTCAAACAAACGCTTGTGTGATAGTTACGCCGCACAGCCAAAAAGCGGCTGTGCATTTCATTTTTGAAGGTAGGCCGATTCGATGCGAAAATCACTACATATAGGGGTGGCAGAGGCAACCAACGTCAACATGTAGGGGTGTGTGCAACCTGTGGACCCGCCGCTCGAAAATCGGCGTGGTTGCTGGGTTTGCCAGGGGCACGGTGTTTTGAAGGGCTGCGAAAAACGCACTTTGATGGTCGCTATGCTGCGCGAGAAAAAAGTCTAGACCGATTCCGCTGACGACGTGTGTTGCAAAATCACATCTCAGGGGGCTTTGCTGGACAGGTTGCCTCGGTGTGCGCTACGCCAAGCGCAAATCGCACCCATCATTGGTGTCATCAGATCCAGGATATTCGGCCATGAGCATCGTCAGCGAAGTGTTTAGTTGGTGGGGTGGAACGACGTGGTCGAACCGCATTTACACGGCGCTGCGCGGCATCAAGGTTGGCGAAGATGACTTCGGCAATTGTTATTACGTGCAGTCGAAAGGCGTTGGTCCGTTAGGGCAGCCACGGCGCTGGGTGATCTATCGCGATTTGGCAGAAGCTTCGCAGGTGCCAGCTGAGTGGCATGGCTGGCTGCACTACACCACCGATACTCCGCCCGTTGACGATGGCTATCAGCCTAAGCCGTGGCAAAAGCCCCACCAGGCAAACCACACTGGCACACCACAAGCCTGGCGGCCTCCGGGTTCGATTTTAACTCCACAATCACGCCCCAAAGCGACCGGTGACTACACACCATGGACACCAAAGTAGGCGCAGGGCGGCGAAATCGTTTCACCTTACAGTGGGCAGCCTTGTTCGTGCCTCTTTCGCTAGCAGAGTGTCCATGTCACAGGTTGTATTCTGTTGCGTGTGACAGTCAGCTGAACAACCGGGACCATGCCAAGATTTGCATGGTACTGGGTTGAGTTATAAGTGTTACGCAATCGGGTGCGTATTTCATCAGGTGAATTCAAACGGGACAACTCGGACGGTGAGCTTGGACTTACATGCATTGAAATGGGTGCGGACGGGATGCGTGCTGGGTGCGCTCACTTGCGTTGCAGCTGTGATCAGTGTTCCGATTGCTGGCGGTCAGGATTATCGACCACCGACACAGCGCGGCTATGACCAGCGCGTCGAAAATGCCGTAGCGGTTTTTTCTGCGCTCGACAAAGTGACAGCCACCATCGAGAAGCTTGAAATTCCGATCGGTGAAACCACAACGTTTGCGGCACTCAAGGTCACGCCACGGATTTGCTATACGAGCCCGGCCACAGATCAGCCCAAAACGACAAC
Organism: Alphaproteobacteria bacterium; assembly: GCA_022600335.1. GTDB lineage: Bacteria > Pseudomonadota > Alphaproteobacteria > Rhizobiales > Hyphomicrobiaceae > JAHZKN01. The sequence goes on along the minus strand of JAHZKN010000240.1, from coordinate 2,441 downwards.
CTTTGTGCAGGTGGATGAGCTGCAATTGGACGGCAGCGAGGCGCGCATTTTTTCTGGTTGGATGTTTGCTGAAAGCCCGGGCCTAAACGCTGTTGAGCATCCTGTTTTTGATGTGTGGCTGACGGGGTGCAAAGGCCCGGCCCAAGGTGCGCTTGGCAGTCAGGTCGATGCGGGCGCTGCTGCTGGTGAGGCAGGCAATACGCGTCGGCAGCCGGCGCCGCGGCGCCGGCGTATTCGGCGATAGATGTGTGACCTGACTTCGAACAACGCGGAGTCGGCCGTCGTCAAACATGTCACGCAACTCTCATAAGAAACAATCCTCATGCGACGTCATCATTCTGGGAGCAGGTGGTGCCGGACTGATGTGTGCGGGTGTGGCAGCGAAGCGCGGCAAACGTGTGATCGTGATTGATCATGCGGAGCAACCGGGCAAGAAAATTCTCATCTCTGGCGGCGGGCGGTGCAATTTCACCAACCGTGATATGCATGCGGAACGGTTTCTTTCCTCCAATCCGCATTTTGCCAAATCTGCGCTCGCCCGCTACACCGCAGCTGACTTTATTGCGCTCGTTGATGCGCACAACATCGCCTGGCACGAAAAAACGCTTGGCCAGTTGTTCTGCGACGGCTCGGCCAAACAAATTGTCGACATGCTCATGACGAGCTGCGCTGAAGGAGGTGCTGAAGTCCGGTTGGGACAATCGATCACGTCGATCCGCCACCGCGACGGAAACTTTACGGTGACAACGTCACCAGGCGCGGCATCGCAGGCAACTGTGGTGGCGCCGGCTTTGGTGTTGGCAACTGGTGGTCCATCGATCCCCAAAATGGGTGCGACGGGGTTTGCTTATGAGGTTGCCCGACAATTTGATCTCGACGTGATCACCCCGCGCCCGGCCTTAGTGCCGTTGACGCTTGGCGACGAGCAGGCACCCTTTCGCGCTCTGACCGGCGTTGCTTTTGAGGCGGTTGTGTCGGTTGGCAAAACGGCATTTCGCGAGGCAGCTTTGTTCACCCATAAAGGTATGTCGGGCCCGGCAGTTTTGCAGGTTTCATCCTATTGGCATCCCGGTGATCAGATTGTTGTCAACTTCCTTCCCGAAGCGCCGGCGGAATTATTGCTTGCCGCCAAGCGCGCACGACCTAAGGCAAAACTGCAGCAGGTACTCGCTTCGTCGTTGCCAAAACGTCTCGCGGATGTGTTGGGCGAACAGTTGAATGTGCGCAGTGAGTTCGCAAACATTCCCGACCTGACGTTGGACAGCATCGACGCGCGGCTGCGGCACTGGTCGTTCCAACCAACGGGAAGCGAAGGGTACGCCAAGGCGGAAGTCACGGCTGGTGGTATTGCAACGTCGGAGTTGTCGAGCAAGGACATGCAGGCGACGAAGGTGCCGGGGCTCTATTGTATTGGCGAAGCTGTTGACGTCACCGGTTGGCTTGGCGGTTATAATTTTCAATGGGCCTGGGCGAGTGGCTTTGTTGCCGGTGAAGCGGTGTAGGACTTTGGCGTAGAGGTTGCGGTGTCAAGCAACAGCTTATCGAGCTCTTGGGTGGCGTGGTGCCATGGAGGCAAATCATCTGACGTTGCATGCTGTGCGATGTCTTCTCTGTATTCTTTGATAAAATCTGCCAGATAACTGTAGGGTCCAGCGAGCAGTCGCTGTGCGGTTTTCTGATCAACCACATCTGCATGAAGTAGCTCATAGACCTTTGTCCAGAAGTATAAAAACACTGTCAGGGACTCATGCTCCGTGAAGGCTTCACTCGGGACGACTTTGTGAAAATGCGCGTGGTTGGGATTTTCCCCCAAATAATCCGCGCCAACATAGGTGGCGAGGAGTGAGTCCGCGTCGGCTTCAAAACCGATCCAGCCGCGGCGAAGAACAGCGCGATAGTCAGACCGCTGTGGCTCGGGCAAGTGCCACCATTTAAGCATGATGCAGAAGACAGGCAGGACAACGCGTCGGTAATTTTCCGGCGAATAGTACTCATCATAAATTTCGACCGCCTTCGCGCGGCGTTCCGCCCGTTGCGTGACAAGCGCGACGCCAAAGGCGTTGAGCAGGGAAAACAATCCGACAATTGCTGTGAGCGCCGCAATGAGGACCGGAGCATCCGCTGAAGACATTATAATAATTCCCTATTTGTATCGCTGTGCACGGTAGATAAAAGCAATGGCAACCACAATAGGCCCTGATCTAATAATGCAGAAGCACTCCCCAACTTGAAAACAAATTCAACAATCTGTTAGAACTAGCGTGGTCAAGAAGAACGGCTGGTTGCGATACTTTTCCTGGAGATTTATTGATCCAAGTTGGTGCGGCGGATATGCGTAAAGAACTTTTCTCGACAGACGAAACCTCAAAGAGCAAAAAAACTTCAGGCTGGTTTCGGCAAAAATTCTTGTCCAGCATCCCACGAATGTTTGTGTTGGGGAC
>JAHZKN010000239.1 GCA_022600335.1 Alphaproteobacteria bacterium | reverse complement strand
GCCTTGATGGCGAATTTGCGTCGGTAAAAAGCACCGCGACGCGGCTGGATCAGCGTGTAGAAGCTCTACAGTCCAATGCGGACCGGTTGTCGGAAAGCATCAAAATCCTCAACGAGACAACTTTGAAGATGTCGTCTGAGATCTCAACACTGCGCAAAACTTTGCAAACGGAGCTCGATACCGTGGCCCGTCCTGCTGATATCAACGCTGCTGTCACGCCCTATAAGGATCGCATCGCAGCCCTTGAAGGCAGTCTAAAAACGTTCGAAAAAATCGAAGCCGAACGGGCCGCGCAGGCACGCGGTGTTGTTCTATCCTTAGAGCTTGCCAACTTACAGCGTACCGTAAATACCGGTGCCGCCTATGCAGAAGAACTCAACAAGGTCAAAGCTGCAGCGCAAGGACAAGTGAAGCTTGATGAGCTCGAACGGTATGCAACCACTGGCGCGCCAACGCTAGCAACATTGCAGGAGAGCTTTCGACCGCTGATCTATAAGATTGTGCAAGCGTCTCAGCCAGACCAGCCCACATCTCTTCTGGGCCGATTTGTTGATCAAGCGAAATCCGTCGTGCAAGTGCGACGCGTCGAACACGATGCCGATGACACGAGTGTTGAGGCCATCGTCGCACGTATGGAATCAGCTCTTAGGAGCGGCAAACTCGGCACCGTGGTGGCACACGCCAAGAACCTTCCACCACCCAATGCCGAACCAGCGCAACCTTGGCTCAAACAGGTGAAAGCACGCACATCAGTCGATACAGCCATGCAAAGCCTAGAAGCCAACCTCAAATCTTCGCTGAGCAAGACCAGCTTAACGCCAACCCGGTAGTCTGAGGATCCTTGTTAGGGAAATTGTAGAAATGCTCCGTCTTGTTTTGTTCCTCATTACCGTTCTTGCAATTGCCTCGGGCTTCGCCTGGCTTGCCGATCGACCCGGTTCGCTGGTCCTCAATTGGCAGGGCTATGAGATTCAAACCAGTGTCTTCCGCGCCATCGGCATCGTAGCTCTTCTCATCGCAGCGGGCCTGATGGCCTGGTCGGTGCTGCGGTATATCTGGCTAAGCCCGGCGCTTCTTGGCCGTTATATGCGCCGGCAACGCCAGCGCCGCGGTTTGGATGCACTTTCAAGTGGAATGATCGCGATCAGCGCTGGCGATAGAAGTGCAGCCAACAAATTTGCGCAGCAGGCGCGCAAATCTTTGCCAAACGAGCCGCTGACACATCTGCTGCGGGCACAAACTGCGCATCTCACAGGTGACCGTGCGACAGCCAAGCGCATCTATGAATCCATGCTATCGGCGCCAGATACCGAACAACTTGGGTTACGCGGCTTGTACCTCGAAGCCACCGAGATGCATGAGCCTGAAGCGGCGCGTCATTTTGCAACGCGTGCCATGACGGCAAACCCAAGCTTGTCATGGCCGGTCGAAGCGACGTTCCAGCATCAATGCCAAGCGGCCAACTGGGCCGGGGCCCTTGAAACCCTGGCAACGGCACGCCGCTATGGCCACGTCGATAAGCCGACAGCCGATCGCCGCCGCGCGGTTCTGCTCACCGCGCAAGCCCAACGCCTTGAAGATGGCAAGGCCGATGAGGCTCTTGGGCTCGCACTAGAAGCGCACGGATTGGCCAAAGATCTGATTCCTGCTGCCGCAATCGCAGGCCGCCTCCTAGCTGCCCGCGGTAACACCAGCAAAGCGGCCAAAGTCGTTCAAAAAACTTGGGCGCTGGCACCACATCCTGATTTGGCAACGGCCTACGCCTACGCGCGCATCGGCGACAGTCCCAAGGATCGTCTGGAACGGGTCAAAAAGCTTGCTGCAACCGCACCGAAGAGCTCTGAAGGCCCAATTGCAATTGCCGTCGCGGCGCTAGAAGCGCGCAATTTTGACGAGGCGCGTCACGCGCTTGCACCGCTCCTTAAAGATCGCCTAACCCAACGCATTGCAACGTTGATGGCGCGTATTGAAGGTGAGCAACACGGAGATAAGGGTCGCGTGCGCGAATGGTTGGCACGCGCCGTTACGGCAAGCCGTGATCCGGCTTGGACCGCCGATGGCGTCGTCTCAGAACACTGGGCACCGATTTCACCAGTAACCGGTGAGATCGATGCCTTCGCTTGGCGCACACCTGTTGAACGCGCGCCTGACCAAAGCGGACAAAGTTTGTCAGCAAAAACAGAAGAGCTGATTGCTGTTCTTGCTGCCGCACAGCCAACCATTGAAGCGGTGAGTGAAGCTACGCCAACAAGCGTATCTGCTGCAGAACCCAGGCACGACACCAGCACGGTCATAATCCCATCGGCGACAGAGAACTCGGCAGAAGACCAGGCAAATGTTTCAGTCGAGGCTACAGCACAAAAACCAAAGTCGGCATCAGGTTCACCAGGCGTCAGCGCAGAATCACCGACAAAACCAGCCGTCGGTCGCTATACATCAAAGGGCGCGCGCAAAAAGAAAAAGCGATTCCAGCATCCGCAAGCAAGTGTCGCGATCAATTCGGATCAACCAAAAAAGTCCAAGTCTAAATCGACGGATTCGCAGACCCGATCTGCCAAAGAGGCCCAAAAGGCTTCAGCCAAGTCCGACAACGTGGCAAACAAACCTGACCAAGACAGCGCAACAACCAAACAGTCAGACGTCTTTGTTTCACCACGTGCACCAGACGATCCAGGCCCAGATACCGGCGATGCCGACCTGGTATCACCCGCCTTCAAGCCCTACCGCACGGCGTCTTCCTGACGCGTGAAACAAATCCAGCTTATCACTCAATCGCGCCGGCATTGGGCTCATAAGCCGCGGCCAGTCAAGTCAAAGCACCAGAGAGGACTGAGTTCTATTGCAACAGTCTTGCTGTACGTGCATGTCCGGTTTGATATCAGACAGCATCCTATTCGCGATTCGGGTACATCAAGCCCGCTCTAAATAACAACGTCAGGGATTGTCATGGACTGGGACAAGCTGCGCATCTTTAACGCTGTAGCCCAAGCGGGAAGTTTTACCCATGCAGGTGAAACGCTCAGCATGAGTCAATCCGCTGTATCGCGGCAGATCTCTGCCCTTGAGAGCGACCTGAAAACACCGTTGTTTCACCGTCACGCCCGCGGCCTGGTGCTCACTGAAGCAGGTGAAACTTTATTTCGAACCGTGGCTGACGTCGCCAACAAGCTAAATTTGGCCGAGTCTTTGTTGTCAGATTCTAAGCATTTGCCGTCAGGAGACTTAAAGATTACGGCACCCGTTGGCTTTGGTACGGTCTGGATCACCCAGCACATGCGAGAGTTCATGGATCTCTACCCTGAGATTAACATCGAACTTTTTCTTCAGGACGAGCAGATCGATATTGCGATGCGAGCTGCCGACGCAGCTGTCTGGACTACCGAGCCCAACCAGCCCGAACTCATACGGCGGCCGATCATGACCTCCAAAGTTCGCGCCTATGCGTCGTCTGACTATGTCAGTACGTATGGCACGCCACAGACCATCGCTGACTTGGATCACCATAAGCTTGTGTCATACAGCGGTCATCCAGCCCAGCATCTTGCGGCCGTCACCTGGCTGGCCACGATTGGTCGCGATGACCAGCCACCGCGACAGGCGGCTTTTTGCGTTAACAGTGTTGTTGCAATGAAATATGCTATCCGCGCGGGGCTCGGAATCGGCATAATTCCTGACTACCTCACGGAACAGGAGGCAGACCTCGTTAGCGTGTTGAGTGAAATCGAACCCCCAAAACTCACTCTTTACTTTGTTTATCCAGAAGAATTAAAGGGTTCAAAAAAAGTGCAGGTTTTACGTGATTTTCTTGTCGCCAAAACCCGCAACTAGAAGTACTGATAGAGCCACGCGCCTTTCGGCAATCCAAAAGAAAGCCGGGTTGCGTAGATTGTTCGTCTGAGGACCGGGCTGAACTGGTCAATTGCCACCACCTTTCAGGCTCCCCTCAAGGCGAAATTACGACTTCCAACCGGGCCTCGTGCCCGGTTTTTTTTGAGTTTTTTCTGAAAATTTTCCGAATCGATACGGCCTATTCGTCAGATTTGCAGTCGCTGCCAAGCAACGCTATCTAAGGCCTTAGAAATCAGGCACAGGGCGCCGCGCAATTGAGTGATCCCTGCAGCCCCAACCTTTGATGCGAAATGGCCGGCACTATGAAAAAGACGCTGTATGATAAGATCTTTGATGATCACATTGTTGACCAACAAGACGACGGCACCTGTGTCATCTACATTGATCGCCACCTGGTGCATGAAGTGACGTCACCGCAGGCTTTTGAGGGTTTGCGGATTGCAGGTCGCAGCGTGCGAGCACCAGAAAAGACATTGGCAGTTGTTGATCACAATGTGCCGACGACCGATCGCTCGCAAGGCATCGATGATGTCGACAGCCGCATCCAAATCGAAACCCTGGCAAAAAATGCGGACGATTTTGAAATTGAATATTTCAATGAGCGCGACACGCGACAAGGCATTGTTCACGTCGTTGGCCCTGAGCAGGGCTTTACGCTTCCTGGCACAACCATCGTTTGTGGCGACAGCCATACCTCGACACATGGCGCATTCGGTGCGCTTGCCCACGGCATTGGTACAAGTGAGGTGGAACACGTTCTAGCGACACAAACGTTGGTCCAGAAAAAAGCAAAGAACATGCGGATCAATGTCAACGGCACCTTGCCAAAGGGTGTCACGGCCAAGGATATCATCCTCGCTATTATTGGCGAGATCGGCACCGCAGGTGGCACCGGGCATGTGATGGAATATGCCGGGGAGGCGATCCGCGCATTGTCGATGGAAGGCAGAATGACAATCTGCAACATGTCCATCGAAGGCGGTGCCCGGGCGGGCCTCATTGCGCCGGATAACAAGACTTACGAGTTTCTCAAAGGCCGGCCCAAGGCACCCAAGGGTGCGGCGTGGGATATGGCCATGCGCTATTGGGAAACGCTGCACACGGATGATGGTGCGCACTTTGATCAAGAGGTGACGCTTGATGCTGCCAATTTGCCCCCGATTGTCACGTGGGGCACCAGCCCAGAGGACGTTGTCGCGGTAACCGGAAACGTGCCTGATCCGGCAGCAGCGACGGATGAGAACAAGCGTGCGTCTATCACGCGTGCCCTTGACTATATGGGGCTTCAGGCTGGAACCAAGATCACCGACGTTCCCCTTGATGTGATTTGGATTGGCTCGTGTACCAATGGCCGGATTGAGGATTTGCGCGCCGTCGCCAGCATCGTTGAGGGCAAGAAAATAGCGTCAGGACTTGACTATGCGATGATTGTCCCAGGCTCTGGATTGGTGAAAGCACAGGCAGAATCTGAGGGTCTCGACAAAATTTTCGTCGACGCTGGTTTTGAGTGGCGCGAGCCGGGGTGCTCCATGTGCTTGGGCATGAATCCCGATCAGCTCAGACCAGGTCAACGCTGCGCGTCCACCTCAAACCGTAATTTTGAGGGCCGTCAGGGCTATCGCGGTCGCACGCACCTGGTTTCACCGCAAATGGCTGCAGCGGCAGCCATTGAGGGTCACTTCGTTGATATCCGCAGCTGGCAGCCCTAGGGACGGGGCCCCAGCACAATGTCGATGTCCCAGACGTCAACTGTGACCGCAAATCCAGGTTGAAAAGTTAGATGTAGAAAATTCATGTCGTTGCCTTGTCTTCGCCCAGGCTTCGCGTAATTCTCCCGAACTCATTAGAAACATGACGGATAACCGCCAGATTTCGCAGCCAATGACACTCATCCAGACTGCTCAAAACCAAGTTATCCGCGTTATGCAGCGATTGCACTCGCGCTCGGTGCAGGTCCTGGCCGGTCTCACAGCCGTCTCAATCTTGGCTGCGCCCATCCTTGCCGGGGGACCACCCTCCCCAGAGGAATATGTAGCGCACGTTGGTGGCACCGCGAGAATTCTCGACCCAGGTGAATTTAAACTTGATGGCAACCGTCAATGGTGTGGCAATCGACCGGTTGTGATTGATGATAAACTGGATGACTATGGCGCGGCCTATCCAGGCTTCCTTATCTTTAACTCCAAATTGATGTCGCAGGTCTCCACTCCAGTAAAGTTTTGGATTTTTGCCCACGAATGCGCACATCAGTTTCGTGGGCCCGATGAAAAAACGGCGGATTGTTTCGCGGTTCAACGCGGCCGCCGCCAGGGCTGGTTAACAATTGATGGCGTGGAAGAGATCTGCCGCTTCATCTCACCTGCCAAGGGCGACATGATGCATTTTTCTGGCTCGCATCGCTGTGAATACATGCGCAAGTGTTATACGGACCCTAACGTTCATTAGGTGCTGCCGTGACCGCTCGGTCGCAGTCCGCTTATCCCCGTCCCAAAATTCTGAACTAAGCTGAGTTCCTGTGTTGACTGCCTTGGGGGCAGCGCCCATGTGCTTTGCCGACTATACCAAACGCCTTTTAGGCCTTGCTGAAACACTCCATCGCTGGATTGATCTGCTCTCCGGCCTCGATTGCAAACGCAAGGCGAAGGTCGCCGTCTATGCCGACCAGGTCGCAGACACATTAGCGCGAGCCGTTGCCGCCATTGAGCGGCTGTGTCAACAACCTGATAGCCTGACCGCTCGGCGCCAAATCCTCAGAGAATTTGGCCGGATCAGCGGATATGTTGAAACCATTGTCGAAACTTTGACCAACTACCTTGACGGCAGAAAGCTAGCTGGCGTTAAAAGACGGCTGGATCAGCTTGAATCGCTCGGGCCCGATGACAGCCTCGACCCGGCAGCAGCTGGCCGGCGACTAGACCGGCTGGTATCATGCGAAGGCTATTTTCGCGCCCTAGCCGATGCGCTTCGCGCCTAATCACGGGACTCTGAGGAGACGATGGAAAAATTCACGACCCTGCGTGCAACCGCAGCACCTTTGCCAATGCGCAACGTCGACACCGACATGATTATCCCAAAGCAATTCTTGAAGACCATCAAACGCACCGGCCTCGGCGCATCATTATTCTACGAGCTTCGCTTCAATGAAGATGGTTCTCCCAACGAGGACTTCGTCCTCAACAAACCAGCCTACAAAGCGGCCGAGATCCTTGTGACGGGTGAAAATTTTGGCTGCGGTTCTTCCCGCGAGCACGCGCCATGGGCGCTACTGGATCATGGCTTTCGCTGCATCATCGCACCAGACTTTGCCGACATTTTTTACAACAACTGCTTTCAGAACGGCATCCTGCCGATCAGGCTTCCGCAGTCCGACGTCGACAAACTGATGGACGACGCCGAACGCGGCGCCAACGCCACCGTAACGGTCGACCTCGAAGCACAG